>CAZVNY010000203.1:0-3378 GCA_964628785.1 uncultured Thiobacillus sp. | reverse complement strand
CCTTACAGTCTCACAGCATGAGCCTGTCACTACTTAACGCGAACTGAGCCTTTTTCTTCATCAACTTCATCGCGGGCGACGGTTCATCCCCGCGGACGCGGGGAACACGCTCATGGCCAGGCCGGCGCCCTTGCTGGTGATCTTGCCGCGCTTGCCATAGACGCCGGATTTGCCCGCCAGCCAGGACAGGATCGTCGCCGGGCTGTTGGGCGCCCAACGCCTGCCGTCCGGGTCCGTGCCGGTGGCAAAGCGCGCCTGGGTGCTCTCGGTCAACCGCTCACCGATCTGGCGCAAGGCCGGGTCCAGGTGCTCGGCCTTGTCCCGCAGGGCCTCCAGGGCATCGAGCACGGGGCGGGAGTCGATTTCTATGGTGATCATGGCTGTGCTATGGTTACATCAGCGGGTGAGGCGTGGAAATTTCGGAATCCACGTGGCACGGGCCGAAAGGCAGCGTGAATGGAGGGTCGTCCGGCCTCCCACCCGTTCACCTTACTTCGACCCATATCCCGCCCCTGATTTCCCCCTCGATGTCGGCCAGGCGTTGCCTGTAGGCGCTGACGATCACGTTCATGCGCAGGTCGGTTTTCTTCTCGACGCGGTAATTGAACTCCACCGTGATCTTCTGGCCGGTTGTGTCAGAAACCGGCAGCACATACAACAAGTTCCCGCTGCGCGTGTCGAACAGCACCCGTTCCGGCGCGTCCAGCATTTCCGGCAAGCGCCGCCACTCGGCATCGGTAAGCCCGTCGCGCGTCTTGTCCTGGTGACGCTTCTCCTTGGGGCCAAGCACCAGACGGTCCTGGACTGCGATCTCGGCACTCGCCGGCACGATGCCGCGTTCCGTATTCAGCCAGGTCAGCACATCAGTCGATACCGCCCCGACAATGTGCGTGCGCGGCGCACCGATCTGGCCGGATGCGCGCCATGCATCAAGGGTTTCGTACCACGCCAGCCGGCGCTCCATCGCCAGCGCAGGCGCCAGCATCTCCCACATCGCCACCCCGATCCCGGCATCCAGCCGGATGAGCTTATGCTCGATGAGCTCGTGCAGCGGGGTGGAGGCGTTAGCCCCTGGCGCATAGCCCCATCCCCGGTCTATGCCGGGCGGCTCGCCGGTCTTGGTATCCCGCGTGTCCCAGCCCTCCGGTGGGGACGTGCTGTCCCCGGCCTCCGGCGCGCGTACCGCCACCACGCGGCAGCGACAGCCCCAGCCATTGGGCGGGAAATGCGTGGCCCAGAAGGCGTCGTCGTAGCGCAATGTCAGGCGGGCATCGCCCCAAGCCTTGTGGTTCATCCCCGCGGACGCGGGGAACACAACTGGTCCCCGACCCTGGATGTGAAGGACGGCGGTTCATCCCCGCGGACGCGGGGAACACGGGCACGGGCGGCGCTTTAAGGTTGATGCCATGAGGTTCATCCCCGCGGACGCGGGGAACACCTGAAAAACTGAGGATTGCCGCAAGCCGCTCAGGGTTCATCCCCGCGGACGCGGGGAACACGCGGCGGTGATGTCTTTCAACAGGCGCAGGGCCGGTTCATCCCCGCGTCCGCCGGCATGAAGGTGCAGCTCGGTTCATCCCCGCGGACGCGGGGAACACTCATACATGCAGCGGCAGTTTGGGCATTCCCGCGGTTCATCCCCGCGGACGCGGGGAACACGGCATCTTCCATAAGCGCAAACGGCACCACGCCGGTTCATCCCCGCGGACGCGGGGAACACTTTCCAATGAGACGCACGATCCAGAGGTTGTTCGGTTCATCCCCGCGGACGCGGGGAACACCTGGTATTCCATTCCACCACCCCGCCCGGCCCGCCTTCGGTTCATCCCCGCGGACGCGGGGAACACGCCTGCAGACGGCGCTCCCGGGCCTCTGCCCGCGGTTCATCCCCGCGGACGCGGGGAACACACCGCCTTGCCCAGTACCAGCTTGATGGTGTTCGGTTCATCCCCGCGGACGCGGGGAACACGCAGCGGGCCACGTCGTTTGCAAGGGTCATGTCGGTTCATCCCCGCGGACGCGGGGAACACGTTGTGGGTTTCTGCGCGGGCAGCGGGGTGTGCGGTTCATCCCCGCGGACGCGGGGAACACGTGCGGTTGCCGCAGCCGATGGGGGTTTGTGCCGGTTCATCCCCGCGGACGCGGGGAACACAGCCAACTCACCCCAGCGGATTTTCTACGTCGCGGTTCATCCCCGCGGACGCGGGGAACACGCCAGTCAACATGCGCCCCTCTCGCTTCCGTACGGTTCATCCCCGCGGACGCGGGGAACACGCACTGACCCATGATTTTCCGCACCCTGGCAGCGGTTCATCCCCGCGGACGCGGGGAACACGCCCACGGTATCCGGCAGCTGGGCGAACTCCGCGGTTCATCCCCGCGGACGCGGGGAACACTCCGCCCGGTCCAGGTGCGCCGTGGCCACCCGCGGTTCATCCCCGCGGACGCGGGGAACACGGCCTGCAGGCCAGCCGCAAGCGCATGACAGACGGTTCATCCCCGCGGACGCGGGGAACACTGGAAGGGCAGATTCAGGGCATGCAGGCTGGGCGGTTCATCCCCGCGGACGCGGGGAACACGTGACGGATAGCCTGCAGCCGGTGGGCGCCTGCGGTTCATCCCCGCGGACGCGGGGAACACGGCACGCACAGCGGCAATGGCGGTGTGGATGTCGGTTCATCCCCGCGGACGCGGGGAACACGATCTTGGGGTGGGCGCGCACTTTGTCCCAGACGGTTCATCCCCGCGGACGCGGGGAACACGGGGAGGATCATGGCGCCTCCTGCCGGATCGGCGGTTCATCCCCGCGGACGCGGGGAACACGTGATTCATGATTTCCTCCTGGGTGTTGGGCCCGGTTCATCCCCGCGGACGCGGGGAACACATCACGGCCGTTGTTTTCGCCATTTTTCTGGCCGGTTCATCCCCGCGGACGCGGGGAACACATCACATACGACTACACCGCCATCGTCTACAACGGTTCATCCCCGCGGACGCGGGGAACACATACGTTGCCACCCCTATTCCAAATGCGATTGCGGTTCATCCCCGCGGACGCGGGGAACACGACCCCCGGTTGGCACTGTGCTAGCCGGGTGCCGGTTCATCCCCGCGGACGCGGGGAACACGATCTTGCGCAGCACTATCACCTCGCCGCCGACGGTTCATCCCCGCGGACGCGGGGAACACTGGCGAACCTCCTGTCATGTTTGGGCGGCTGCCGGTTCATCCCCGCGGACGCGGGGAACACAGCACCATCGACGCCTGGCATGCCGCGCGAGGCGGTTCATCCCCGCGGACGCGGGGAACACCGGGGGATCCAACTATTGATCCGGCACGAATATAATTGAACCATTCTCACTTTTTTGTGGTTGTAAA
>CAZVNY010000202.1:0-3393 GCA_964628785.1 uncultured Thiobacillus sp. | reverse complement strand
TGGTCCTTGGGCAATTCCAGCAGGGTTTTGTCCAGGACCTGCCCGTCTGCCGTGGTGTAGATCCAGAACTTGCGACACATACCGGCATGCTCGGTAATGGTCTTGCGGTTTTGGCTGGCAACTGCGATTTTCATGGCTGTTCTATGTTTGCTTCAGACAATTATGTCTGAGCAGGTTTCATGCCAGAAACCGAAGGTTTTTCGTGAATGAGTCCATGTTCCGGTTTGCGGTCTCTAAATACACCGTTGTCAGCACTCAAGTTGGTGGTAGGTGCCTGTATTTATGGGATTTGTGACTGGGCTGGGCCAGGGTGCCAGGTCATCGGTACACGCCAGGCATGTTTGGCATGATGCTAGGACGGGCTTGCGTAACGCTCGACAACCAGACAATATTGTCCAATCGTTGAGACGAATACGTCTGTTTATGCCTGGGTGTGCGTCGTGACAACCCGTCCCAAACTGCCCGAGGAAAACATCTCCCTGCTTTCCGCCCTGCCGGGGCCCCGCATCCTGGTGGATACGGAATACCGCATCCTGGCGGCCAACGGCGCCTATTACATGGAATACGGCGACCATGAGGGCCTCGTCGGCCGTACCTGTTACGCGGTCTCCCACCACTTTGATCGCCCCTGTGACCAGTGCGGCGAATCCTGCCCCCGGGCCCTGGCGGATCAGAGCGGCAAGCTGAGCCGGGTCCTGCACCTGCACCACACACCCCAGGGCGAGGAATATGTGGATGTGGAGCTGATCCCCCTGCAGGGGGCGGATGGCAGCCCGCGCTATTACATAGAGGGCATGATCCCTTTGCGCGAGCGGGCCGGCGAGCGTCCCCTGGCGGGCATGGTGGGGCGTGCCCCGGCCTTCAACCGCATGCTGGAGATGATCAATCGCGTGGCGCCCCGCACCACCCCGGTGTTGCTCCTGGGGGAATCGGGCACGGGCAAGGAGCTGGCGGCCCAGACCCTGCACAACCTGAGCCCCCGGCGACGACGTCCCTTCGTGCCGGTGGACTGCTCCGGCATGACGGAAGGCCTGTTCGAGTCGGAGCTGTTCGGTCACGAGAAGGGGGCCTTCACCGGCGCCAGCCAGCAAAAGCTGGGCCTGGTGGAGGCGGCGGACGGGGGCACCCTGTTTCTCGATGAGCTGGGGGACATCCCCTTGAACCTGCAGGTAAAACTGCTGCGCCTGTTGGAGACCCGCAGCTTCCGCCGGGTGGGGGGCGTGGACATCCTGCGGGCGGATTTCCGTCTGGTGGCGGCCACCCACAGGGATCTGCCCGCCATGGTGGCCGCGGGGACGTTCCGCCAGGACCTGTACTACCGTCTGTCCGCCTTTCCCATCCCCCTGCCGTCCCTGCGGGATCGCTTGGAAGACCTGCCCTTGTTGGCGGAGCGTCTGCTCCAGGACCTGTCCCCGGAGCAGCCCATGGTCCTCTCCCCCCAGGCCCTGGCCCAGCTGCAGGCGCATGACTTCCCGGGCAACATCCGGGAGCTGCGCAACATCCTGGAGCGGGGCGTCATCCTGGTGGAAGGAGGTCTCATCCAGCCCCAGCATCTGCTGCTGGACGACATGCGCGTCACGGAGGCCGTACCCCTTCCGGGTAATGCCCCCCGCATCGCCAGCCTGGAAGAAGTGGAACGCTGTCACCTGGAACGCAGCCTGGCCCGCCTGGGAGGAGACAAGGCCGCCCTGGCCCGGCATCTGGGCGTGAGCCGCCGCACCATAGACCGCAAGCTGGCCGTGGCCCGGGAAGCCGCGCAAAGGTGATGCCGATCTGGCTGCTGCGTCACGGACAGAGCACGGCCAATGTGGCCGGTGTGGTCAGTGATGATCCTGCCCTTCCCTGGGGCCTCACGCCCCTGGGAATCACGCAGGCCCGGACTGCGGCCGGGGCCCTGGGCAAGCTGAAGTTCGTGGCTGTTTACGTATCCGAACACCGGCGAACACGGCAGACTGTGGACGTGCTTTTGGCAACCAGACAGCTATCCGGCGGCTATGAGCATTTGCCGGCCCTGCACACGGATGCCCGCCTCAATGAACGCCACTCCAATATGGATGGTCGTCCGGTGGAGGACTTCGATGGCCTCGTACGTCCGGACCCGGTCCATATCCGCCCACCGGGAGGAGAGACCTTTCTCGAACTGGTCCGGCGCGTGCGCGGCTTTCTGGAAGAGGTGGCCATGTTGCACGGCACGTGGCCACGTGCTGGCGGTTTCCCACGAAAATCCCATACAGGCGGCCCAGGCTGCCGTCGGGATGGATGCGGAGGTGGCCGTGCGCAGTCCGGTGGCCAACTGTGCCTTCCTGCGGCTGGATTGGCCCCGGAGTTTGCCCCCGGATTTGCCTTGTCCAGCGCAGGAGCGGCCAGTATAGTCCCGCCACTATTGGCCCTGGAGCTGAGCCTGCGCGATGCGCCAGGCTGGTCATCTCCTTGCGGGCCAGGTGCCACGTCCAGGAAATCCATATATGGCCGAATTGCAGCAGACCCCCCTCAACGCCAAGCATCGTGAAGCCAACGCCAAGTTGGTGGACTTCTCCGGCTGGGAGATGCCCATCCACTATGGCTCCCAGATCGAAGAGCACCATGCCGTGCGCCGGGATGCGGGCATGTTCGATGTCTCCCACATGCTCAGCGTGGATCTGCGCGGTGGCGGTGCCCGGGACTTCCTGCGCCAGCTCATGGCCAACGACGTGGACAGGCTCAAGACCACCGGGCGGGCCCTGTATACCTGCATGCTGCACGAGGGTGGCGGCGTGGTGGATGACCTCATCATCACCTTCATGCGGGAGGACTGGTTCCGCCTGGTGGTGAATGCGGGGTGTGCCGACAAGGACCTGGCCTGGATGGAAGAACAACGGGAGCGGCTGGGGGCCGATGTGCAGATCACGCCCCGGCGCGACCTGGCCATGATTGCCGTGCAGGGTCCCCATGCGGCGGCCAAGCTATGGCAGGCCATGCCCGGCCTGGAGGGTGTGGCCAGCGGCATCAAGCCCTTCAACGCCGTGGTGGTGGGGGAGATGTTCGTGGCCCGCACCGGCTACACCGGTGAGGATGGCTTCGAGATCACCCTGCCCGCCAAGGCCGCGCCCTTTTTCTGGCAGGCCCTGCTGGACGCCGGGGTGAGGCCCTGCGGCCTGGGGGCCCGGGATACCCTGCGCCTGGAGGCGGGCATGAACCTCTACGGCCAGGACATGGACATGGGCACCACACCCCTGGAGTCGGGCCTGGCCTGGACCGTGGACCTGAAGTCGGAACGGGACTTCACCGGCAAGGACGCCCTGCTGCGCCTGCCCCGGGACAAGCACCTGGTGGGGCTCAAGCTGCTGGATCGGGGTGTGCTGCGCAGCCACCAGAAGGTCATGACAGTCCAGGGCGAAGGCGAGATCACCAGCG
>CAZVNY010000201.1:0-3421 GCA_964628785.1 uncultured Thiobacillus sp. | reverse complement strand
GGTGAGCAAGGGGCCATGGGGGTCGTGGTGAACCGGCCCATCGAACTGGACATGGCAACCCTGTTTACCCAGATCGGCCTGGAGCTGATGGATGAAGAGCTGAAGAAGTCCAGCGTCTACTACGGTGGTCCGGTACAGACGGAGCGGGGTTTCGTGCTGCACCGTCCCGTGGGTGCGTGGGGCTCCACCCTGTCGGTGCAGGACCGGGTGGGACTCACCACCTCCAAGGACATCCTGGAGGCCACCGCCCGCCAGGAAGGCCCGGAAGAAATCCTGGTGACCCTGGGTTATGCCGGCTGGGGGCCAGGCCAGTTGGAAGACGAAATCAAGCAAAACGCCTGGCTGACGGTGGAGGCAGACCCGGAGGTGATCTTCAAACGGCCGCCGGAAGAACGTCTGGCCGCCGCCATGCAGCTGTTGGGCATCGACATGTCCATGCTGTCCGAGGAAGCCGGCCACGCATGAACGCGGCGGCTCAGGACAAATCCGTGTCCCTGCTGCCTCCCCCACAAAGCGGCACCCTGCTGGCATTCGACTTCGGCACCCGCCGCATCGGCGTGGCCGTGGGTGACTGGGAGACCCGGCTGGCCCACGCCCTGGAAGTCATCGATGCAGAAGACAACGCCACCCGCTTTACCCGCATCGCCGCCCTCATCGCGGACTGGCAGGCCGGAGCCCTGGTGGTAGGCCTGCCTCTGTCCATGGATGGCACGGAACACGACCTCAGCCGCCGTGCCCGCCGCTTTGCCAACCAGCTGCAGGGCCGCTTCGGCCTGGCCGTGACCCTGGTGGACGAGCGCCTCACCTCCTTCGAAGCCGACCTGCGCCTGCGGCAAGCCGGTGTGAAGGGCAGTGTCCGCAAGGGCCTGGACGACGCCCTGGCGGCCCAGCAAATCCTGCAAGACCTTTTGGATCGATCCCCCCATGCACCTGCCTACCCCTGAACAGCTGCTGGACCGGCTGCTGAGCCAGCTCCTCCCCCTCTTGCAACCCCGGGCCGGCGAGGCAGAAGACCCCGGGCCGGCCCTGGTGGGCATGCACACCGGCGGTGTCTGGGTCATGCAAGCCCTGATGGCACGCCTGGGTGCGGTCCACCTGGACAGCGGCACCCTGGACACCGCCTTCTACCGGGACGATTACAGCCAGCGGGGGCTGCATGATGACGTGAAGCCCTCCCGCATCAGCTTCGATGTGGCGGGTCGGCACATCCTGCTCATCGATGACGTGCTCAACACCGGCCGCAGCGTGCGCGCCGCCATGAACCTGCTCTTCGACTACGGCCGCCCCGCCAGCATACGTCTGGCAGTGCTGGTGGATCGGGGAGGACGCGAGCTGCCCATCTGTGCCGACTACGCCGGCCTGCGTCTGGAGCTGCCGGCCCGGGAACGCATCAAGCTCGCCCGGGTCGAGGACGGCAGCCTGTCCCTCGAGGTGTCCAGGAGCGACTCATGAGCGCCAGGATGACCCCCGACCTGCAACTCACCGCAGACGGCCGTCTGCGTCACCTGCTCACCCTGGACGGGCTGCCGGCCCGCATCCTCACCCGGATCCTGGATACCGCCGAATCCTTCATCAATGCCGATACGGGTGAGGTGAAGAAGGTGCCCCTGTTGCGCGGTGTGGCCATCTTCAACATCTTCTTCGAGAACTCCACCCGCACCCGCACCACCTTCGAGATCGCCGCCAAGCGCCTCTCCGCCGACGTGGTGAACCTGAACATCGGCACCTCTTCACACAGCAAGGGCGAGACCCTGCTGGATACCGTGGACAACCTGGTCGCCATGCAGGCCAACATGTTCATCGTGCGCCACTCTGCCGCCGGGGCCGCCCATCTCATCGCCCGCCACGTGGCCCCCCATATCCACGTGGTGAACGCCGGTGACGGTCGTGCCGCCCACCCCACCCAGGGCCTGTTGGACATGTACACCCTGCGCCACTTCAAGGGCCCCTTCCACAACCTGCGCGTGGCCATCGTCGGCGACGTGCTGCATTCCCGAGTGGCCCGTTCCCAGATTCACGCCCTCACCACCCTGGGCTGCCCCGAAGTGCGCGTGGTGGCACCCCGCACCCTGCTGCCCCGGGACGTACAGAGCCTGGGGGTGCATGTCTATGAACGCCTGGAAGAGGGCGTCAAGGACGTGGACGCCGTCCTCATGCTGCGCCTGCAGAACGAGCGCATGCAGGGCGCCCGCCTGCCCAGTGCCGGGGAGTACTACAAACGCTGGGGGCTGACCCCGGACAAACTTCGCTACGCCAAGCCCGATGCCATCGTCATGCACCCGGGCCCCATGAACCGGGGCGTGGAAATCGATTCCGACGTGGCCGACGGCAAGCAGGCGGTGATCCTGCCCCAGGTCACCTACGGCATTGCGGTACGCATGGCCGTCATGAGCCTGCTGGCAGGAGGTCAGGCATGAAGGTACATATCAGGAACGCACGGGTCGTCGATCCGAGCAGTGGTCTGGATAGGATCCAAGACATCTTCCTGGCGGCGGGCCATATCGTCGGCCTGGGCCAGGGCCCGGATGGCTTCCACCCCAACCAGGTCATCGACGCCAGCGGCCTGGTGGCATGTCCCGGTCTGGTGGACCTGGCGGTGCGCCTGCGGGAACCAGGCGGGGAGCACATGGCCACCCTGGAATCCGAGATGCACGCCGCCGCCGCCGGCGGCATCACCTCCCTGGCCTGCCCGCCGGACACGGACCCGCCCCTGGACGAGCCAGGCCTCATCGAAATGCTCAAGTTTCGCGCCAAGCACATGCCCGGCCCCCGGGTCTATCCCGTGGGGGCCCTGACCTGGAAGCTCCAGGGGGAACGCCTGACGGAAATGGCGGAACTCAACGAGGCCGGCTGCATCGCCTTCTCCCAGGCCGATGCCCGCCTGGAGAACACCGAGGTGCTGCTGCGTGCCCTGGAATACGCCAGGACCTTCGATCTGCCCGTATGGCTGCGTCCCCAGGATGCCTACATCGGCCGGGGCGGCGTGGCCCACGACGGCGTGGTTGCCGCCCGCCTGGGCCTGCCTGCCATTCCCGTACCGGCCGAGACCGTGGCCCTGTCCACCATCCTGCTGCTGGTACGGGAGACCGGGGCGCGGGTGCACCTGGCCCGGTTGTCCAGCCGGGCGGGCATGGAGATGGTGCGTCGGGCCAAGCACGATGGCCTGCCCATCACCTGTGACGTGGGCATCCACCACGTCCACCTGGCGGAGATGGACACCGCCGACTTCAACGCCAACTGTCACCTGGTGCCCCCCTTGCGCAGCCTGCGGGACCGGGATGCCCTGCGCCAGGGGCTGCTGGACGGCACCATCGACGCCATCTGCTCGGACCACGCCCCCGTGGACGAGGATGCCAAACAGCTGCCCTTCCAGGAGAGCGAACCCGGCGCCACCGGGGTGGAACTGCTCCTGCCCCTGACC
>CAZVNY010000200.1:0-3440 GCA_964628785.1 uncultured Thiobacillus sp. | reverse complement strand
ACCTGACGCTGTTGTCGACGCTGAATGCCTGGCTGGCCCAGCACCCCTTGTCCTATGCCCTGCTGGGGCTCACGGGTCTGAGCCTGCTGGCCTGGCTGGCCAACTGGCTGACCCGGCATACCCTGTTGCGCGGCCTGCGTCGCCTGGTGAAGGTGGCCCTGCCCCGGGACGATCCAGAGATCACGCCCCTGCCGGTGACCTCCCGCCTGGCCAATATCGTACCGGCCCTGGTGTTGAGCCTGGGCATCGGCATGATCCCCGATCTGCCCGGGGCCCTGGTGACCGTGGTGAAGAATGTGTGCAGCGCCTTCATCGTGCTGAGCATCGCCCGGGCCATCGGCGCCGGCCTCAATCTGGCCATCGCCCTCTACCAGCGCCGCCCGGAGGAGGAGCAGCGCCCCATCAAGGGCTATGTGCAGGTCCTCAAGATCGTCATCTATGCCCTGGCCAGCATTCTGGTCGTCGCCAGCCTCATCGACCGCTCGCCCCTGATCCTGCTGTCGGGTCTGGGCGCCCTGGCGGCGGTGCTGATGCTGATCTTTCAGGACACCCTGCTGTCCCTGGTGGCCAGCGTGCAGCTCAGCTCCAACGACATGGTGCGCCTGGGGGACTGGATCGAGGTGCCGCCCCTGAATGCGGATGGCGAGGTGGTGGACATTGCCCTGCATACGGTGAAGGTGTTGAACTGGGACAAGACCATCACCACCATCCCCACCAAGCGGCTCATCACCGATTCCTTCAAGAACTGGCGCAGCATGCCCGAGTCGGGGGGGCGGCGCATCAAGCGCAGCATTCTCCTGGATCAGCAGAGCATCCATTTCCTCAGTGACGCGGAACACGCCCATCTCGCGCGTTTTGCCCTGCTGCAGGACTACTTTGCCGCCAAGGCCGCCGAGCTGACGGAGTGGAATGCCCGCCATCCGGGTACAGACGTGCGCCTCAATCAGCGGCGTCTGACCAACATCGGTACCTTTCGCGCCTATGTGCAGCGTTATCTGCGCGCCCATGCCGAGATCAATCAGGACCTCACCCTGATCGTGCGTCAGCTTTCCCCCACGCCCGAGGGCCTGCCCCTGGAGCTGTACTGTTTCACCAGCAATACCGCCTGGGTGGCGTATGAGCGCATCCAGTCGGACATATTCGATCACCTCCTCGCCATCCTGCCGGAATTCGGCCTGCGGGTGTTCCAGAGCCCCAGCGGCACGGACATGCAGGCCATGGCCAGGCAGCTGACAGGGACCACCGGCTAGCTTTTCCGGGGTTGCGGAATGACTGCACCCTGGGCCCTGCCTGTCTTACGCCTGGCCTGCCGGAGGGGGTCTGTCAAGCCTTGTCCGGGACCGCGTCTTGCACCATTCTTGCGCCCGTTTCGTTCAGGTTTCCTGTTTTTCCATGTCCCTCAATCTGACCATCCTCTCCCGCCTGGCCCAGGAGCTGGGCGTGGCCCCTGCCCGGGTGAATGCCGCCGTGGAACTGCTGGATGACGGCGCCAGCGTGCCCTTCATCGCCCGCTATCGCAAGGAGGCCACCGGCGGCCTGGACGACACCCAGCTGCGTTATCTGGAGGAGCGGCTGACCTATCTGCGGGAGCTGGAGGCGCGGCGGGAGACCATCCTGGCCAGCATCCAGGAGCAGGGCAAACTCAGCCCGGAGTTGCGCGCCGAGATCGAGCAGGCGGACAGCAAACAGCGCCTGGAAGACCTGTATCTGCCCTACCGGCCCAAGCGCCGCAGCAAGGCCCAGATCGCCCGGGAGGCGGGTCTGGAGCCTCTGAGCGATGCCTTGTGGGCGGATCCCGGCCTGGATCCCCAGGAGACGGCCCGGGCCTATGTGGATGTGGAGCGGGGGGTGGCCGATGTGAAGGCCGCCCTGGACGGGGCGCGCCAGATCCTCATGGAGCGCTTCGCCGAGGATGCCGACCTCATCGACAGGCTGCGTGCCTACCTGCAGGACCGGGGTCGGGTGGTTTCCCAGGTGCCGCAGGGCAAGGAGCAGGCCGGACAGAAATACCGCGACTGGTTCGCCTTCGACGAGGTCTGGAAGGACATGCCATCCCATCGCGCCCTGGCCCTGTTCCGGGGGCGGGAGGAGGGGGTGCTGACGGTCAGCATCAAGCTGGCCGAGGAGTTGCATGAAGACTTTTCCGGCCCCCACCCCTGCGAGGGCCTGGTGGCGGCCCACCTGGGATTAAGGGACCAGGGGCGGCCGGCGGACAAGTGGCTCCTGGATACGGTGCGCTGGGCCTGGAAGGTGAAGCTCTCCCTGCATCTGGAACTGGATCTGATGCATGCCCTGTTCGAGCGCGCAGAAAATGAGGCCATCCGGGTGTTTGCCGCCAACCTGAAGGATCTGCTGCTGGCGGCGCCGGCGGGCCAGAAGGCGGTCATCGGCCTGGACCCGGGCATACGCACCGGCGTGAAGGTGGCCGTGGTGGACCGTACCGGCAAGCTGCTGGATACCGCCACCCTCTACCCCCATGAGCCCCGCAACGATTGGCAAGGCGCCCTCGCTGCCCTGGGCCGTCTGGTGGTCAGCCACGAGGCCCGGCTCATCAGCATAGGCAACGGCACTGCCAGCCGGGAGACGGACCGCCTGGTGGCGGAGCTCATGACGCGTCACCCCCAGCTGGGCATCACCAAGGTGACGGTGTCCGAGGCCGGGGCCTCGGTGTATTCCGCTTCGGAGACCGCAGCCCGGGAGTTTCCCCAGCTGGACGTGAGCCTGCGCGGGGCGGTGTCCATCGCCCGGCGCCTGCAGGACCCCCTGGCGGAGCTGGTGAAGATCGATCCCAAGTCCATCGGCGTGGGCCAGTACCAGCACGACGTGGGCCAGAGCAAGCTGTCCCAGGCCCTGGAAGCGGTGGTGGAAGACTGCGTCAATGCCGTGGGGGTGGATGTGAATACCGCCTCGGCGGCCCTGCTGGCCCGGGTGTCCGGCCTGAGCGCCAGCCTGGCCCAGCAGATCGTGGCCCATCGCGACACCCATGGTCCCTTTGTGGACCGGGAGGCCCTGAAGCAGGTGCCCAGCCTGGGGCCCAAGACCTTCGAGCAGGCCGCCGGTTTCCTGCGCATTCCCCAGGGCAGCAACCCCCTGGATGCCTCCGCCGTGCACCCCGAGTCCTATCCCCTGGTGGATCGCATCCTGGCGGACCTGCAGACGGACATCCGCGGCCTCATCGGAAACACCGACGTGCTGCGGCGTCTGCGCCCGGAGACCTATGTGGACGCGCGCTTCGGCCTGCCCACGGTACGGGACATCCTGGCGGAGCTGGAAAAACCCGGTCGCGACCCGCGCCCCGAATTCCGCACCGCCAACTTCCGCGAGGGGGTGCATGGGCTGCAGGATCTGCAGCCCGGCATGGTGCTGGAGGGTACGGTGACCAACCTCACCAACTTCGGGGCCTTCGTGGACATAGGTGTGCACCAGGATGGCCTGGTGCA
>CAZVNY010000199.1:0-3440 GCA_964628785.1 uncultured Thiobacillus sp. | reverse complement strand
TTGCGCGGCACCGCAAAGGCCGAACCGCTGGGGTTCACGAAGGCGGTGTAGGCCCTGAGGGTGTCGTTGACCTCGTAGGTTCCCGGTGGAAAGTACAGCGCAACATTGTTGGTGTAAGCATAGGAAAGCGCCTCGTTGAGCGCCTTCGTGCGGGCGGTCCGCGTCGCATCGGTCTCCAATGCCTGCGGAACGATCGCGGAGTTGTAGGTCCCTACATTGAGAAAACCTTTGGCTTCCGTGACGGGGATGGCCGCTGCCGCGCGGTGCACGAGGCCGGCGAGCACCAGAGCTCCGGCAGCGGAGAACCAGAAGCTGAGACCGGCGGCCACGGGATGCATTGCGACAAGGGTGCTTGCGTATCTATAGTTCCAATACCGTGCTCCGCGGCCTGCCGTTCGTCAGTCGATGCCCGTCGGCACGGCGGCGGTGCATCCGCCCGACTCCGTCTTCGGAAACTGGCCCGAGTGCAGCATCCACTCCTTCACCTGGGGCCAGCCATAGCGTCCCGCCGGCTGGCCCGGACTCGCTTCGTCGCGCGCCGGCTTGTGACCCGGACGCTTTTGATCGTAGGGACGCAGCGTACCGCTCGCCGTCGACCAGATGATGTTGTGCACTGCGAGTGTATCCGGCCTCCGCCCGACGCTCACACAACCGAGAAAGTTGGCGATGCCATCACCGGCATCCTTGTTATCGAGGCCGTTGGCCGCGGGCAGGTTGGTATCCGCCCAGATCGGCTGGACTCCCTTGATTGCGCTGGGCAGGAAGGGGGCGCGGTCGGTGTTGTAGTTGCCGTGATAGACATGGAGCGAGGTCGGCCGGTCGGTGCGCTGACGCATGAGATCGTAAGTCTTGTAGAGGCTGCCGTAGGCGGCCTTGCCGGTCTCCTTGGAAAAACTCACGGGCTCGCGGGGAAACGTGTCCGGACCGCAAAGACCGGCACCCGCGGGCAGCTCGGCGATGATCCTGGGGACCTCGCGGGCGGGGAAGTTCACCATTTGCCAAAACAGCCTACCGCGGGGTGCCGTGTCATCGAACACAGCAAGCCGGGCGCCCAGCCACTGGTGAAACACGCGGAGATTCGCGTACCAGGCGGCCTCGATCTTCGGATTGATGTAGGTCGCTTCCCCGATGGCGGTCTCCTGGATCACAAAACCGTAGAAGCCGCGACGTGCGTCGGAGCTCGCCTGCAACGTCATGATAACCTGCTCGTAGAGTCCCTCCAGCAGTTTCAGGCTCTCGGGTTGATCCAGCTTGAGCACGCGCGGCGGTTCCTCACCGGGATTGGGCGTGTTGTCCCGGATCGAGAAGGAATGGCGGTCGCCCTTCGTCATGTACGCGGGAAAGTCGGCATAGCGGTGCTGGATCATCACCCGCAGGTACTTGCCGCGTCTGGCACAGGCCTCGGCATCCGCGCGGATGCGGGCAAATCCCGCGGCCTTCCAGGAACGGCTGCCATCCCGCGCCAGATCCCCTTCGAGATCGCCCCAGTCGTAGGCGATCTCGACGAGACGCATCCAAGGGCCGGTGGCCTCGCACTCGTCGAGCAGTTGGCCAACCGTCCGGTTCACTCCGGAGGTCCGGTCCGTGAGGCCGTGCCCAGGGACGAACAGGTGCGTCGGCGCCGCCGAGGCGGACGTGACGGCCACGAACGCCAGGGAAAGGACGAACGCGAACGAGGAGCGAGTGACTGTAACGGAACGGGCAGGAGGTCGCATGAGCATGGGAGGATTAAAAAGTGAAACGATTCGTGAGGATCCACTCCCGGGCATCGTTGAACTTGTAGTTCAGGATGTCGCCGGTGTTGTTCTCGCGCAGGATGACGAACTTGTCGTTGTTCAGGACGTTGTCGGCATTGAGCTGCAGCGTCCAATTGATCCTGCGTCCCCAGGCGCGGAAGCTCCGGCGGTAGGAGATGTTCATGTCGACGAAGGTCTGCCGGTCGCCGTAGACAATCACCGGGCTTGTGTTGGCGCTGGCACCGATGAATCCGATGATTGGCTTGTCTCCCCAGCGGGCTCCGCCGCCGACCCCGAAACCCTTGAGCGGACCGGCATCGAAATCGTAGGAGGTGCGGAGGTTCAGGCGTTGCGGAATCTGCCCGAGCGGGCGGCGGCCGTTGGCAAAGGTGACTCCGTTCAGCAGGTTGTTATCGATGGCATCAAGCTGCTCCCCGATGGTATCGACCGTTGCATTGCCATCCCGCGCGACGGGCGCAAGGCCCACGCCGCGGCCGACAAGGTACATCCGTTCGCGGTCACCCGACGTCCAGTAGGCGCGGTTGAAGGCGATGTAATTCACCAGCTCGGAGGCGATGTCGGTGCGCTCGGTCCGGGTGCGCGTGTAGTTCAGGAGGAGCCTCCACCGGCGCATGAGGTTCGCGGTCAGCTCGACTTCGTAGCCCCGGCTGCGCGAGGAGAACGTGGAGCCTGAGAGCGTATCGCGCGGCACAAAGATGGGCGCGTTGGTGAGGGGATCGTTCACGCCGTTCGCCTGCAGCGCGGCCCAGATGTTGTTGATGCTCGCTTGGGGAACCGGAGCGGAGAAGTCGAAATCGTTCTCCGCCGTGGTCTCGAAATACAATGCGGACAGGAAGAGGCGGCGTTGAAAGAGATCGAGCTTGATGCCCATGTCCTGGCTCCGGCCTTCGGCGCGGGGCGGGCGCTGATTGGGCTGGCTGCCATCCGGCGACGGGATCGAGCCGCTGCCGCGCGGCAGACCGCTGTTGCGTGCCTTGCTGTAGGTGGCCGCCAGCCAGTCGGTCACATGGAAAACGCCGCTGAAGGAGAGGTTCCGGGCCGTGCCTTCCTCGCCGACCTGATCCCTTACCGGGGTGACGACGCCGTTGGTGAACCCTGCCAGTGGCGTGCGGCCCACGGTCGAAAGGTAGGTCCGGCGCTCGTCGCGGCTCATGCCGAATACCGTGTTGATTCGCTTCTTCCAAAAATCGCTCTGGAGCATGCCGGTGTAGGTGCGCGTCCGCGTGGCCGAATACTGGGTGCTGGCGCCGAACGGAAGCCAATCCGTCTGGTAGGTCCGTCCGCTGACCGGATCGGTCAGGTTACTGGAGCTGTGGAGGCGCCAGTCGGCCATGACAATGCGGTCGCTGGGACCGGTCAGATCGACGTAGGTGCGGCGCCAGATGCGGTTGTTGTTGTTCTCCGGTGAAACGAGGGACGGGGCGTTCGGCGATACCACGAACTCCCGCAGTTGAATGCCGTGAACCTTGTCGTAATCGTATTCGCCAAACGCCGCGAGCGTATGGCTCCCGAACCGTCCGAGGTTGAATTTGTAGCTGCCGATGGCACGGACCGCGTCCATGCGGGAATCGCGGTAGTTCCGCTGCCACTGCGACTCCAGATAGGCCTGACCGGCGCGTGAGTTGGCAGCACCGGTCGGCAGCGTGGGGCTGGGGTCGACCCGGAGGAATTGGCTGATGTTCT
>CAZVNY010000198.1:0-3442 GCA_964628785.1 uncultured Thiobacillus sp. | reverse complement strand
CGAAGATCCGCGCCGGCGACAGCCCGTCGACATAGGCCAGCGTGAACAGCAGGTTACTGTGGGCACCGCTGTAGTCCGGCCGCAGTTCGACGGCCCGGCTGAACGACGCGAGCGCAAGGTCGAGCCGTCCTTCGTTCTTGTAGACGTTGCCGAGATTGTTGTGGGCTTCGGCGAAATCAGGCTTCAGCGCGAGAGCCTGCAGCAGCGCCGCGACGGCCTCGGCATGCCGGCCCCGTTCAGTCAGCACGACGCCGAGATTGTTGTGGGCCTGTGGCAGATCGGGTCGACAGCGCAGGGCTTCGTGGAAGCAGAACAGCGCGTCGTCGTTCAGCCCCCGCTGCTTGAACAGGTTGCCGAGATTCAAATGAGCATCGGCGAAATCAGGGCGTCGTCGCAACGCCTCACGAAAGCAGCGCAGGGCCTCCGGCCCGCGCCCGAGCTGCGCCAGCGAATTGCCGAGGTTGTTCCATGCCTCGACGAGATTGTCATCGAGCGCGAGCGCCTGTTCGTAGCAGACGACGGCCTCGGGCGTACGACCGAAATCCTTCAGTGCATTGCCGAGATCGTTGTGCGCTTCCGCCATCCCGGGCTGTTGCCGACAGGCGCGATGCAGGCTGGCGATCGCTTCCGGCAACCGACCTCGCGCGAGATGGCAGCGGCCGAGCAGGTGCCAGGCATGAGGAAAGTGCGCCTCCAGCGTGACGGCCGCGTGCAGTTCGTCCGCAGCGGCATCGAAATCGCCATCATCGAGCAACAGAATGCCGCGCAGATGATGCGCGGCCGCGAAGCGGCTCTCTGCCAGCACCTGTTCGATGCAGGCACGTGCACCCTGCACGTCACCGGCCTGTCGCAGGGCATTGGCGAGATTGAAGCGCGTTTCAACGAGATCCGGCGCGTGCTGCAACGCGCGGCGATAGAGTTCGATGGCGCGCGCCACGTCGCCCTCTTCCGCATGGAGCATGCCGAGATTCCCGAGTGCCGCCGCAAACCCCGGGCGCAGCCGCACGACCCGTTCGAGCAGCGCACGCGCTGCGGCCGGCTTGCCGGCATCACGCTCGGCAATCGCGAGCAGGTGCAGCGCGTCGACATGATCGCGATGTCGCTGCAGCACCGAACGGTAGCCGCGCGCCGCCGCATCGAGCCGCCCGGCCCGATGCTCCGCCACCGCCGCCTCGAGTATCGTCGCTACGTTCATCGCTGTACTTCCCGTGTCTGTCGAGCCTGCGTCGTTTGCCACTGAGAACACCGAGGAAGAGAGAGTAAAGCTCGCCACGTTGGCTCGCACCGCCATCATGACGGTATGCGTTCGGCACATGCCGCCACGCGCTTCCGTCCCACTCTCATCTTCCTCGGTGTTCTCGGTAGCTAATCCCCACCTTCACGCATGCACCAAGCCCCCCACATCGCCCGGTACGCCGCCTCCAGATCGCGCGTGAAGCCCACCGCGTCGAGTAGCGGGGATGCGGCGAGCTGCTGTCGCAGGCCTGCGCGCAGCACCGACAGCGCGTCCAGGTCCGACGCCAGACGCCGGCACACCTCCACGTAAGCCGCCTCGTCCGCCGCCGCGAACCTCTCCAGCCCGCCCGCCGTCAGCACCGACAGGCTCGCCCGCGACAGAAACGTCCCGCCCTTCAGCGCCACTACCGGCAAACCCATCCACAGCGCGTCGCAGGTCGTCGTGCCTCCGTTGCACGGAAACGGATCCAGCGCGATGTCCACTGCCGCGAACAAGGCAACGTACGCGCGCCGATCCAGACGGTCGTGCAGCACCACCCGCTCACGCGACACCCCCAACGCCGCGAAGCGCGCCCACAATGTCTCCTGCGCCTCGCCCCGCGGCACCGTGATCATCACCAGCCGGGATCCCGGTACCGCCTTCAGCACCTCGGCCCACAACGCCACCACGCGCGGCCCGACCTTCGCATAGTTGTTGAACGAGCCGAACGTCACCGCGCCCTGCGCCAGCGCCGGCAATGCACTCACCTCGCCCATGTCCGACGCCGGTTGATAGCACCACAGGCTGTGCGGCAGCCGACACAGCTTCTCCGTGTACCACGCCTCGCTCTGGCCCACCGGCTCGGTGACGCCATCGGTCAGGCGCCAGTCCATCGCCGCGATCCCCGTCGTCGCCGGATAGCCGAGATATTCGACCTGCACCGGGGCCGGCTTGCGCGCCAGCGCCAGCAGCCGGCCGTTCGCGGTGTGGCCCGCCAGATCGATCAGCACATCGATGCCGTCGGCCCGAATCAGCGCCGCGACCTGCTCGTCACTCAGGCCCACGGTGCTGCGCCACGCGTCGCACAGACCCTGCAGGCGCTGCGTCACCGCGTCCGGCTGCGCCACTTCGGCATAGGCGTGCACCTCGAACTGCGTGCGATCGTGATGACGCAGCAGCGGCTCGACGAAGAACGCGCATGCATGCGCGCGAAAGTCGGGGGAGACGTAACCGATGCGCAGCCGGCGGCCCGGCGTGCGCTCGTTCGCATGGTCGTGCTGTGCGAGCCCGTGCGCATGCCGCTCACCCCACTCACGATGCAGCTCGAAGATCCGCGCCGGCGACAGCCCGTCGACATAGGCCAGCGTGAACAGCAGGTTCGCATGCGCGGCTGCATAGTCCGGACGGGCGGCGACGGCGCGGCTGTAGCAGACCATCGCTTCGTCGAGCCGGCCCTGCTCCTTGCGCAGATTCCCGAGATTCAGATGCGCTTCGGCGAGTGCAGGATCGAGCGCCAGCGCCCGCAGCAGGAGACGCTCGGCTTCGTCCGCCTCACCCGTTTCCTTCAGCACATTGCCGAGGTTGTAATGCGCGATCGCCGAACCCGGTTCCAGTTCCAGTGCGCGCCGATAGGCCTCGACGGCCTCCTGCCAGTGTCCGAGGGTCTTCAGTGCCGTGCCGAGATTGTTGTGCGCGAACGCAATGGCGGGGTCGAGCGCCAATGCCTCGCGGTAGCATGCGATCGCCTCTGCCTCGCGCCCCCACCGGCGCTGCACGTTGCCGAGGTTGACGAGCGCGGACGGAAAGACCGGACGCTGCGTCAGCGCCGTCCGGAAACTGAATGCCGCCTCGTCGAAACGTCCGTAGTCGAAGAGGGCGTTGCCGAGATTGCACCAGGCCTCGGGGAAATCCGCCTTGAGCCGCAGCGCCCGATGGTGGCAAACGATTGCCTCCTCGAGTTGCCGCTCTTCCCGCAGCAGGCTGCCGAGATTGTTCAACACCTCGGCATCGTCCAGGGCGAGCGCGGCCGCCTCGCGCAGCAACGGCAGCGCGTTGCCGCGCCGGCCCGCGAGATACAGATGCACGGCGTCGGCGTTGAGCGCCGCTGCACGCGATTTCGCCGCGGATTCCCCTGCAATCTCGGCTCTCATGGCGACCACCGGCGACGGTCGCGTCGCCGCCTGTCCGCAACAGTGCTTGAACTTGCGCCCACTGCCACAGGCACAG
>CAZVNY010000197.1:0-3477 GCA_964628785.1 uncultured Thiobacillus sp. | reverse complement strand
ATTGAGAAGGTTGACCGCATGCAGTGTGGTCGCGCTCCCGGCAAAGAAGTCCAGCACGAGGGCGTCTTGTTTCTCGTCAATGAAGAACCGCAGCGTATCCCGGACGGCGTACAAACTCTTTGGGAACGGAAACTTCCGATCAGGAACGATGTCGCCCAATACTCTGGATCCGTATTGCGTCGCATCGTGTGTTGCAATTCTCCACTGACTGCCCGGCACAGCCCTTACGAAGGTTGAGTCGTTTTCGTCGACAATTAGTGATCCGTCAAGCGCGCGACCTAGTTCTTGAAACTCGCCACGTTGAATCTTGGCGTACTCACCATCTTTCAAGATATATATTACGTAGCCGCGTTTGGCATTGCCGCCTATTCGCACGCGACCTTGCTTCATCCGATCTTTCAAAGTGTCCGGATACCACTGCCAGTTGCCTTCAGACTTGTTCTTCCGAATAGGCAGCAGTGTCACAAGGCCTGGCAGGTTTTCTGGTTCCGAGGTGCCAGCGGGAAGTGGGTTGCCGACACTGGCGATTCGGGGTCCGTTTGGGTCGATGTAGACAGGATAGAAGAGCCCCGGGCGGTCTGAGCGTGCAGCATTTGTCCCTGACCTGCGCAGTAGGTCCCATCGAATACTGCCAGTATGCGTTCTTCCTTTTGCCGAGACCCACTCGCGTGCCAGTCGAAGCCTTGCTGGAGCCGCGCTGCCGAGCATTACGAAGAAGATGTACTCGTCACTGCGCCCAAAGCTGCCTGCTCTAGCCACGTTTGCAGGGTTGATCATGGTGCTGACCATCTGCGTGCGTGCCTCCGGGAACTCACGCTCAATAAGCATCGCCAAATGATGAACCTCATGTTCATCGATTGTGACGATCAGGACACTTGATTCTGGGCGGAGTAAGCGTTTGGCAAGTGCCAGTCGGCGCTCCATGAACGCAAGCCACTTACTATGGCGCCAGCCGTCGTTGCCGTCGACGTAGTCGTTGTTGTATTTCCAGTCGCGCGCGCCTGTGTTGTACGGGGGGTCGATGTAGATGCAGTCCACCTGTCTCGCGTACAGGTACTCCAGCAACTGCAGCGCGTGGTAGTTGTCGGCTTCAATCAAGGTGTGCCACGGAGCGTCTGCCGGACCGTTGGCAACAGCATCGACCGGCACCAATGAAGGGAAGATCGGCTCGCCGAACTGGCGCACCACGAGGAGTTCCTCGATGGGCCACTCGGCGGCAGTCGCATCACGTGCATGTGCGCCCCTGGGCGCCTCGTCGGCCTCGTTCCCAGGCTTGATGCAAAGCGCGACGCCATCCTTGATCCTCTGTACCTGCCACACGTCCTTGATGGACCCGTCGCGACGGCAAACCAGATCACCTCGCCGCGGCTTCGCCTTGTGCAGGGGCAGGAGTTCCGGAAGATGGTCCTCGAACACGAGGCCAAACTTCTTGTCCTTCGAAGCCTTGGCCCATTCAGCGGCAAGCCGGTCGCGCAGGCGGGGGTCGGTGACCTGCGAGATCAAGTCGTGGATGGCTGACAAACGATCCTCCTCGCTTCTTGTTCGGCCGTGCGGCCGTGAGCGTGATTGCAGTTGATACAGACGTCCTCGGTCCGGGTCGCACCTTGACGCGCACTCGCGCAGAGTTTGCCGGAGCTCATGAGTTCGGTCCCGGCAGTTCAGTGGCGCCCATCCAATAGCAAAGCAGTGGCGCGGGCACTCGCATGACTTGCGTGCCAGCAGCCAGGCCCTGCATCAGGCCGAAGTCATCGAGCGACTTGGTGACGACGTAACCGCGCTCGATGCGTTTCGACTGGCACAGTTCGACCAAGCCCTTGAGCTCCCGCGCCCCAGTGTGCTGTGCGCGGTACTTCACCTCGAAGGGTATGAGTTCGCCCCCGACTTCGGCCACCAGGTCGACCTCGTGGTCGCGTTTGCCACGCCAGTAGCTGAAGCGGACGTTCTGTGCGTAGTACCGGGCAAACAGGTGCTTGAAGACGGCGGTCTCCGTTGCGACACCCAGCGCCGATGCGTCCTCGAGGATGGCCTTGCCCTTGAGCATGACGGCCGGCGCGATGGCGGCATCGGCCAGATAGATCTTGAACCGCGCGCGCAGCACGTCCTTGCCGTAGCCGAACGGGGCCAGGCGATAGATCAGGTGCGTGGCCTCGAGCAGTTCGATGAAGTTCTGGGCGGTGGGGCGCTTGACCTCCAGGTTGGCACACAGGTCCACCATGTCCAGCAGACCGCCATCGTGCATGCACAGGTAGAGGAAGGTGTGCTCCAGGTCCAGCACGCGCCGTACGCCGAACAGCGCCGTCATGTCGCGCTTGAGCACCTTGTCGATGATGTCTTCGCGCAGCAGGCGCTGGGCCTGTGTGATGCTGTCCACCTGGGCGGTCTGGGGAAAGCCGCCGCGCACGAGGTACTCGTGGAAGTGGCCCACGTACGGTGCTGCCCGTTCCGTGACGCGATAGAAGTCGGCCGCCTTCCAGTCGAATAGGTCCCGCAGGCTGCGCAGCCGCGGCAGCTCTGGCAACTCCAGTCGCTTGATCTGCAGATACTCGTAGAACGACAGTGTCGTCAGCCGGATCGTGTGCCAGCGGCCGACGCCTGACTCCTGGTCGGCTTCCACCAAAGGCATGGCGGAGCCCGTGAACGCGATGCGCCGGTCCTTGCGGAAGTCGACCTGATGCTTGACCCAGGTGCCCCAGTCACGAATGAACTGGGCCTCGTCCAGCAGCAGGTACTCGGGGCCGTCGGCGCGCGGCTCGCGTTCACGCCATGCGTCGATGACCGCATCGATGCCGGCCAGCTTGAGGATGGGATGGTCGAAGGTTGCGTACAGGATGTTCGCGCCTGGCACACCACCACGGAGCAACGTGTCGGCGGCCTGCAGCAGCAGCGTGGTCTTGCCGATCTGGCGTGCGCCAGAGAGCAGCACCGCTCGCGGTGCCGGTGGCTGCGTCATCCAGGCCTGAAGCTCGCGAAATGCCGCGCGGCGCCAGGTCGGCAGGTCGGCAATGGCTTCGCCCCTCCACCAGGGGTTGAACTGGGCGAGGACGGCGACGAGTTCTTCTTTGGAGACCCTCATCCGCCGGATGGTACCAGCATGCGGCGTTTAGTTAAATCACACTTGTACTGCGCGTCGAGAATAGCGAGCTTTGGTGGTTTCTGAGGCCCTTGCTCACCGAGCAGCCTACCCCCGTCGATGGAAGTGAGCGATCGACCGCCCCCAGAGCAGGGCCAGAGCGGACAAGCCCGCCGGTGCAACCAAACGGTGAAGGGATGCCGGCAGCACCAGCGCGACGACGCCACCGCAGGTTAGCAGGATGGCCAGCGATGCATACAGCGCGAAACGCTCCGGATCGTGGTGCAGGAACTCCTTGGACTTGATCACTCTGCTGATTGCGCCGTCCGCGACCGCTGCGGCAAAGAAGGCGGCCATCCAAGGCAGCCACTCCAGCATCGCCGACAGCCTGAAGGCGGCCAGCAGCA
>CAZVNY010000196.1:0-3502 GCA_964628785.1 uncultured Thiobacillus sp. | reverse complement strand
CCCCAGCATCACCTCCTCGGGCAACTCCCGGGCCTCGGACTCCACCATGAGCACGGCGGATTCGGTACCGGCCACCACCAGGTCCAGCCTGGACTCCTTGAGCTCGGACTGGGTGGGGTTGAGCACATACCGGCCATCCACATAGGCCACCCGGGCCGCACCGATGGGGCCATTGAAGGGCAGCCCGGACAGGGCCAGGGCAGCGGAGGCCCCCAGCAGGGCGGGGATGTCGGAATCCACCTCGGGATTGGCGGACACCACCGTGGCGATGATCTGTACCTCGTTGAAGTAACCGTCGGGGAACAGGGGACGGATGGGACGGTCGATAAGGCGGGAGGTCAGGGTCTCCTTTTCCGTGGGCTTGCCTTCGCGCTTGAAGTAGCCTCCGGGGATGCGCCCCGCGGCGTAGGTCTTTTCCATGTAATCCACAGTCAGGGGGAAGAAGTCCTGGCCGGGCTTGACCTCGTTCTTGGCCACCACGGTGACCAGCACCACGGTATCGTCCATGTTGACCAAGACTGCGCCGGTGGCCTGGCGGGCAATCTCACCTGTTTCCAGTGTTACGGTATGGCGGCCGTACTGGAATGACTTCTTGACTGGATTCACGTATTTGTTCCTATCCGGTTCTTCGGGTTTGGGCGGCGGGGCTCGGATTTACTTGCGCAGACCCAGGCTCTGGATCAACTGGGTATAGCGCTCTGCATTCCTGGACTTGAGATAGTCCAGGAGACGGCGACGGCGGGAGACCATGCGCAGAAGGCCACGACGGGAATGGTGGTCCTTTTTATTGATCTTGAAATGCCCGGTCAGATCGTTGATACGGGCGGTCAGCAAGGCGACCTGGACTTCCGGTGAACCGGTGTCGGTGCTGCCACGGGCAAACTGTTTGACGATGTCGGCCTTTTGGGCGGTGGTGATAGCCATGTCATAACTCCTATGCAATCGCGTGGCCCGAGGCTATTCAGGCCACGTTCGGAAAAAGAGGAATTCTAAGCCCAGGGGCCCTGTCGCTCAAGGAAAACCCGGGAAAGCCAAGTCATGATGCCGCGATTGACCCCGTCATTACGGCATCAATCGCCAGCCAGCAGCCTTTTGGGCGCCAACTTGCCTTGTTCATTCACCTCTGCCACGCCGAGAAAGCCCTGTTGCGCATCATAGATGCGGAAGAACTGCCCTACCTGCATACGGGGCAGCCACAGCGTCTGACCATGACGGATCTGCCAGGCGGCCTCCCCATCCAGCTGCAGCTCCGGCAGGTCGCTGATCAAGGCATCGGCAGGCAGCAGACAGGCATCCCGTGCCGCCTCGAACAGGCCTTCCAGGGTCGCCAGATCCAGGGCGTCCGTCACGGAAAATCTGCCTACCGCCAGACGGCGCAAGCCGCTGAGATGCGCACCGCAGCCCAGCACCTGGCCCAGGTCATCCGCCAGGGCGCGCACGTAAAAGCCCTTGCTGCAATGGATCCGTAGGGTGCAGTCCTGGGCACTCAGTGCTTCCAACTCCAGGGCATGCACCACCACCTGGCGGGGCTTGCGCTGGATCTCCACGCCCCGCCGGGCATATTCGTACAGGGGGCGGCCCTGATGCTTGAGGGCGGAGTGCATGGGGGGGATCTGCTGGATCTCGCCCATGAAGTCCTGCAGGGCCCTCTCCAGCGTGGCGGCATCCACTTCTACCGGCGCCGTGGCCAGGACTTCACCCTCCAGGTCCCCGCTGGCGGTACGTACCCCCAGCCGGATCCGGGCACGATATTCCTTATCCGCATCCAGCAGGAACTGTGAAAACTTGGTGGCTTCCCCCAGGCAAAGGGGCAGCAGACCTGTGGCAAAGGGATCCAGGGTACCGGTATGACCCGCCTTGGCGGCATTGAACAGGCGCTTTACCTTTTGCAGGGCGGCGTTGGAGCTCAGGCCGGCGGGTTTGTCCAGGAGCAGGACCCCGTCGACCCTACGCTTCATCGTCCGCCTTGTCCTGATCCGGCTCTTCCGGGTGGTGTTGACGATCCTGGGCCACGGCCTCGTCGATGAGCCGGGTCAGGTAGGCCCCCCGTTCCACGGAGACATCGTACTGAAAGCTGAGTCTGGGCACGCTGCGCATGTGCATGCGCTGGGCCAGGGCAGAGCGCAGATAGCCCGCCGCCTTGCTCAGGCCCTGCAGGGCCGGGGCATGATCTTCCCCATGACTGGTGAACCAGACCTTGGCATGTTCCAGGTCCGGGGTGACCTCCACCGCGGTGAAGGTCACCCCCAGGACCCGGGGGTCCTTCATTTCACGCTGCAGGATGGCCGCCAGTTCGTGGCGGATCTGCTCGGCGACGCGGCGGGGACGGTTTTGCATGGTGCTCGATGAATGGAGTTGGCAAGCGGGGATAACGCTGCCTGTCTGGCGCCGCCCCCCATTTCCTGCGCCCGGTTTCCCTCTACAGGGTGCGCGCCACCTCGACCACCTCATAGCATTCAAGCTGGTCGCCTTCCATGATGTCGTTGTAGTTTCTCAAGGAGAGACCACACTCGAAGCCGGCCTTCACCTCTTTCACGTCATCCTTGAAGCGTTTGAGAGAATCCAGCTCGCCGTCGAACACCACCACGTTGTCCCGCAGCAGCCGTACCCGGGCAGAACGCTTGAGCATGCCCTCCAGGACATAGCAACCGGCCACGGCACCCACCTTGGTGATACGGAAGACCTGGCGAATCTCCGCCAAGCCCAGGGCATTTTCCTTCTTCTCCGGGGAGAGCAGACCACTCATTGCCGCCTTCACGTCCTCCACGGCCTCGTAGATGATGTTGTAGTAGCGAATGTCCACCTCGGCGCTCTCCGCCAGCTTGCGGGCCTGGGCATCGGCGCGCACGTTGAAGCCCAGCAGCACGGCCCCGGAAGCCAGGGCCAGGTTGATGTCGGATTCGGAGATGGCACCCACGGCGGCGTGGAGGATGTTGACCTTGACCTCACCCGTGGACAGCTTGCCCAGGGCATGGGCCAGTCCCTCGTAGGAGCCCTGCACATCGGCCTTGATGATGATGGGCAGGATCTTCACCTCGCCCTCGGCCATGCCTTCGAACATGCTCTCCAGCTTGGCGGCCTGCTGCCGCGCCAGCTTCACGTCGCGGTATTTGCCCTGGCGGAAGAGGGCAATTTCCCGGGCCTTGCGCTCGTCCGGCAGGACCATGACATCCTCGCCGGCGGCGGGTACTTCGGAGAGGCCCTGGAGCTCCACGGGGATGGAGGGGCCCGCCTGGTCCACGGCATGCCCCGTCTCGTCCAGCATGGCGCGTACCTTGCCGAAGGCGGTGCCCGCCAAGAGCATGTCACCCCGCTTCAGGGTGCCGGACTGCACCAGCACCGTGGCCACGGGGCCCCGGCCCTTGTCCAGACGGGATTCGATGACCACGCCCTTGGCCACGGTATCCACCGGGGCCTTCAATTCCAGCACCTCGGCCTGCAGCAACACCGCGTCCAGCAGGTCGTCGATGCCCTTGCCGGTCTTGGCAGACACGTCCACGAA
>CAZVNY010000195.1:0-3518 GCA_964628785.1 uncultured Thiobacillus sp. | reverse complement strand
TTGAAGCCGTCGGCCAGCAGCCCGCGCATCGTCGGCCCCCAGGGCACGAAGCCGACACCGAGTTCGGCGCAGGTGTCCAGCATGGCGACTTCGGGCAGGCGTTCGAACAGCGAATACTCGCTCTGCACGGCGGCCACCGGTGTCACCGCATGCGCGCCGCGCAGGGTCTCGGGGCTCACTTCGGACACGCCGAAGGCGCGCACCTTGCCCGCCGAGATCAGGTCGCCCACCGCTCCGGCGATATCGGCGATCGGCACGTTCGGGTCCATGCGATGGAGATAGAGCAGGTCGATGCGGTCGGTGCGCAGCCGCTTCAGCATGCCGTCGACGCGCGTCTTGATATGGGCGGGCCGGCTGTTGCGGCCGGTGACGGACGAGCCCTTGTAGTCGAAACCGAATTTGCTGGCCAGAACCACCTGATTGCGGATCGGCTGCAGCGCCTCGCCGACGATCTGTTCGCTGATGAAGGGGCCGTAGACTTCAGCCGTATCGAAGAAGGTGACGCCCATCCGATGCGCGTCGCGGATCAGGCGTACCATCGCGGCGCGTTCGGGCGCGGGGTTGTAGAAGCCCGGCGCCATCGCCATGCAGCCCAGCCCCAGGGCTGAGACCTCGAGCGGGCCGAGCCGGCGCTGCGGCAGTGGGCCTCGACCGGAAGCAAGCGCGGGTGTGGCGGACTGCGCCTGTGCGATGCCCTGCATGCCGGCCATCAGCGGCACGGCGGCCATCGCGCCTGCCAGGAACGTGCGGCGATCGTGTGTTGCGTGGTCCCGTTGTTCTTGTCGTTCGTGTTCGTTGCTCATCGGTACACCTTTTGGTTGGGCGGGTTCAGGACCTGAGGCCGGCGGCGCCGGCCAGCGCGCAAGCGATCTCGCGAAACTCCTGACACTGAGCCGAACCTTGCGTTGCCTGCGGTCACTGTAGGTCGCGGGCTGCCAACGCACTACCCCGTCCGCGCTTGCTACGCCATCAAGGCGTGATTGATACCGGTGATCTCGCACCAAGCTCGAAAGGAACCCTGCATGACGGCAAAGAACAGCAGGCCGCCTTGCGTGGCCAGCGATGGCCCAGCGTCGGCATGCCCACCGAGCGGCAATCGCATCTTGCCGACGAAGTCCGGGCTGGACATCAGGTCGTCACCACAATCGGCATCAAATGATGTTATATTTCGCGCCACCCCAAGAAGGCGAGAACATGCGAACGACAGTCAACATCGATGACGCGTTACTGGCCAAGGCCACCAAGTTGGCTGGCCCGATGGATCGGACCGCGATCTTGAGTGAGGCGTTGAAGGCGCTCATCGAAAGGGAGAGCGCCCGGCGTCTGGCGCGGTTGGGAGGTACGCAGCCCGCATTGAAGGCCGCCCCGCGCAGGCGCACGGAGAAGCCGGCTTGATTCTGGTCGACACGTCCGTGTGGATCGATCACCTGCGCCGCGGCGATTCAGGGCTTGTCGAACTGCTCGAGCGCTCGGCCGTCGTGATGCATCCGTTCGTGGTGGGCGAGATCGCTTGCGGCAGTCTGCGCGCCCGCCAGTCCATCCTCGAACTGCTGCAGGATCTCCCGCCCGCCGTCGTGGCCGACAGCGACGAGGTACTGCAGTTCATCGAGCGCCATGTCCTTCACGGCAAAGGCATCGGGTATGTCGATGTTCACCTGCTGGCATCGGTGGCATTGACCGAGGGTGCGAAGATTTGGACCCGCGACATGAACCTGCACCAGATTGCAGTTGCGCTCGGCTGCGCCTACCCAGCTCACTGAGACCTCGGTCGCGACGGCCGTGTAGTGAAGATCTTCGGTTTTCTTTCCGGTCAAATCACGAGCCTGGCTACAGCAGCCAGGCCAGTGCGATCTGCGCCCGCGTGCAAGCCTTCGCATCTGCGATGCGTCCCAGCACGTCCACCAGCCTCTGGCTGGCGCGACGGTTTTCCTCCGAGAAGCGCGGCACCTGGCGGCGGAAATCCTTTTGCCGAACTGCGTGCCGTCGTCGATGCGGCGGTGAGAAAACCCTTGCCGAGCATGTGCTTTTGCATGAGGCGTTGCCTCCATCTCAATGGATTCTCGCGTAGAACGCCGTCAGCTTTTTCATGGTGGCATCCACATACTTGGCAACCCAGTAGGTCTCGATGTGCGTGGCGCCTTCGATCTTGAACAGCTCCTTGTCCTGCGCGCCGGTGGCCTTGGCGAACGCATCTTCTGTCATGTACAGGCTGTCGGCCTTGCTGCCGGCGATCATCAGCAGCGGCTGCTCGATCAGCGCGATCTCGTCGGTGGCATCCCAGCGCATCAGGTCGAGCAGGCTGCTCGTGGTGTACCTGAAGGTCGAGCCGGGATGTGCGTGCGTGCGCCAGTAGTACTCGTAGCCCTGCCGGTACATCTCGAACGGCAGCGCGGCGATCTGCGCGTCGGTCATGTCGGCGTCGCCGGAATAGAGGATCTTTCCACCGGCCTTTTCCTGGGCGCGCGCGGCCGAGGCTTCCTTCAGGCGCTGCTGGATCGTCTTCAACTGCGAATCCTCGAAGCCGTTGCGGCGAACGCGCCCTGAGTTGAACATGCTCAGCGTCGCCACCGCCTTGAAGCGCTTGTCGGATTTCGCCGCGGCCAACGAGTATCCGCCGCCGCCGCAAATGCCGAGCAGCCCCAGGCGCGTGGCATCGACGCCCGGATAGCGGGTGATGAAGTCCGCCGCACCGTGGATGTCCTCGGTGCGGAACTGCGGCTTGTCCGTGCTGCGTGGCTCGCCGCCGCTGCCGCCCTGATACGCGGCATCCATCGCAATCGTGATGTAGCCCAGGTCGGCCAGGCGCTGGGCATGCAGTCCAGCGGTCTGTTCCTTCACCCCGCCATTGGGGTGGGCAACAACGATCGCGGCGTACTTCTTCTTCGGATCGTAGTTGGCCGGGGTATAGACGTTGGCGGCGATCTTCAGGCCGTTGAGGTCATAGGTGACCGGGCGGATGTTGACCTTGCCCGGCTCGTTCTTCGTGATCGCGCCTTCGTAGACCAGCGTAAACGGATTCTTCTTGTAGTCGGCTGCGACCGCGGCAGTGGTTGTGGTCATGGCAGGAACTCCTAGGGTTGCAACGCAGAGAACGAGCGCGGAGGTTGCTAGGAACTCGCGCCGTTGCCTGTTGACGACGTCATGATTCATTCGAACTCCAATCTTTCTTTGGTCTGTGCATGCCCCTCGGGGCTGTCGTCAGTCCAGCTTCTTCTCGGCCAGGAACTTCGCCACGAGGTCTGCGATCTGCAGATTGTTCAGGTCGGACATCAGGAAGTGGGTATTGCCACGAATTCCGATCTCCGGCAGATTTGCCGATTCGAAACTGGTCGAAGAACAACTGATCGTTGGGAGTCGGCTCCACGGTCGCGGCAACGGTGCTGTTGCCGGCGCGTCCCCGGCGCGGCTGATCGACCAGGTAGACCGGGAATCCTCGGCCCAGGAACAAGGTCTGGAATCCTTCGGTTCTCAGCACGCTCCCGCCGACAGCGAAGCTCCCCTGGGCTTGGAGCCGCAGA
>CAZVNY010000194.1:0-3536 GCA_964628785.1 uncultured Thiobacillus sp. | reverse complement strand
TGTAGGCGAACAGAAACAGCAGTGCCGTTGACCAATGCAGCCATTTGGCAATTGCGCCGTAATTCTTTGCGGTATTTATGAGTTGCATGAAAACCTCGTGTGTTTCAAAAAACCATTGCGTGGCCGTGGTGAGGCAGAGCCCGCCACGGCCAACGAAGCTAATCGGTCACGATGTTGGATGGATGCTTCCAGCTTTTCGGCTACCGCCGTAGCAGTCGCCAGGTTCAAATCGGCAATGACCACTTTGCAGCCATCGGCATGCAGACGCTCGGCAATGGCTTGGCCAATCCCCTGGCCACCACCGGTAATCAGTGCCACCTTGTTGTTGACTGTACGACCCATTGCTTTTCTCCTGTCATGCAAAACAGCGTTGCTGCTGCGGTTTATGTGGCCAAGCCTCGACACTCAGCCGTTTTTCAGCGACACCTTCAGTTTCTTCATGAACGTCATGAAATGCGGCCGGATCTCGGTGAACAGCTCCAAGTCCTTGTGAGTCAGCATCACCTCGCCAAACAGCTTGAGCCCAACGGCGAAGGAGGCCGCTTCGTCCTCTGGAAATGGCCCTGCGGCCTGGATGAGTCGAATGATCTGGATCAGCTCGTCATGGTTGGACGAAGCGAACTCGATCGATGGCCCGTCGGTTGGGTTGCCATCCTTGTCTTCGATGCGGGTGACGGTGACCTGGTACTTGTGACTTTTCATGAAATCCTCTGCACGGAAGCGCGGCATGCTGTTTCCCGGTATTCCCACGGTTGCGGGAATGCCGGGAGCCAGGCGTACTCCGGATTGCTCAGGCGTGCGCCCACGAAGGCGCTGTGGAAGGACCGGCACCCAGGAAAAAGCCGAACTGGATGTTCATCATCCCGACCGGCTCCAGGAAGCGACTGTTGCGCAGCGCGCCGGCATCGACGGCGACAAAGCCCAGCGTTTGCGCAAGCTCGCGCACCTTGGCCGTGGCGGTCGGTTCATCACCGGCGACAAACACCTGTAGCTTGCGGCCTTCGCGGGCCTGCTGCGGCACCAGGCCGGCAAAGATGGTGTTGAACGCCTTGACGACATGCGCACCGGGTGCCCCCGCCTGGGTTTGTTCGGCGGCGGAAGTCGTCAGGCCGACAAACAGGCCCTTGAAGTCCTCGCTGATGGGATTGCTTACGTCCACCAGCACCTTACCGCTCACATCGCCAGCGATGGCCAGCACGCCAGACACGGCTTGATAAGGCACGGCCAGGATCACGAGGTCGGCCAACTTGAAGGCAGCCGCAATGCCACCGCCTTCGACCTTGGCGCCAATTTCCTGCGCCAGGGTGGCCGCCTTTCGGGGCTCGCGGTCCCCGACGACGACCTCGTGCTGGGCCTGTGCCAAAGCGCGGGCGTAGGCCGCGCCGATGTTGCCGGTACCAATGACTGCGATCTTCATGGGGAATCCTTCATAAGTGTTGTTGCAGGAGCCCCAAGAATAGATTTGATCAAATTACAGATAAATATCTAAACTGTTTTGAAATGAGAAAATGGGAGTTTCTAATGGATCGACTGACCAGCATGGCGGTGTTCGTCAAGGCCGTGGACATGGGCTCCTTCAGCGCCGCAGCCGACGCGCTGGAGATGTCACCCCAACTTGTGGGCAAGCATGTTCAGGACATCGAGCAACGCCTGGGTGTTCGGCTCCTCAACCGCACCACGCGCAGGCAAAGCCTGACGGACTTCGGTCGAGCGTTCTACGAGCGCTCGAAGATCGTCCTGGCGGAGGTCGAGATCGCCGAGAGTCTGGCAGCCGAAACAAGGGCGACGCCGACCGGCAAGCTACGCATCAATGCGCCCGTCAGCTTTGGCATGAAGACGCTGGCGCCCAAACTGCCGGAATACATGCGGCGCTATCCGAAAGTGGATGTGGAACTGAGCCTGAGCAATCGCGCCGTGGATTTGGTCGATGAGGGCTATGACGTCGTTTTTCGTGTGGGTGAGCTGTCCGACAGCGGGCTGATTGCACGGCCGCTGGCACCGTATCGCTTTGTCCTGTGCGCGGCGCCGAGCTATCTTGAGAGTCGCCCGCCCGTGCTCACACCAGCAGATCTGGAGCAGAACGAGTGTCTGGTATTCGCGCATACCGAGCTGCGCACCCATTGGTCGTTTGACGGCCCTGAAGGCCGAGTCGTCGTGCCTGTACAGACGCGGCTGGTGGCCGATCATGACGAGCCACTACTGCACGCTGCGCTGGCCGGGATGGGTATTCTTCTACAACCGTTCGAGGTGGTGCGTGTGGCTTTGGCCGAGGGCAGCCTGGTTCGCCTGCTCCCGGACTACGAAGCCCCATCGCGGCCGATGCATGTGCTCTATGCGCCCGATCGTCGCATCACGCCCAAGCTCAGAAGCTTCCTTGACTTCTCTGTGGAAGTGTTTGCACCGGAGAGAGACGGCGGTGAGCTTGACTGACCCTCTGGTTCGTCAGGCGGAACATTCAAGAATCGGCATCGGTCTTCAGCCGCAATCCACCAGATCGCAAATCACCACCGGGGTTCTGCCCTGCCACTCGGCAGCGTGAGACCCGCCTGATCCGCAGCAAGGATCTCGGGGACACCAAGGGAAACGCCGAGCAAAGCCATCGCCGTCATTGCGCGCGCAACGCGGCAATCCAGAAACCATGCGAAATCAATAACTTCTGTATCACCACGTCGCTCCGCCCCTCGCGATGACGGGTTTAATCAGCCTTTCTCAAGCTGATCGCCGCTCTGGATCGCCAGCATCCTCGGGATCTGTTCGATGTTTGGCAATTGTTCGAGACCGACGGGCTGACTCACCATCCTCGCCGCCAGCGGTATCCCCATCGGTGACGCCCTTGAGCTGACCCTGGCAGGCTACAACGCCATGCTCTCCGCCACCCTCGCGCATCAGGGCAGGCTGCAGGCAGGCCAGGCCCAGGCCATCCGCATGGCGGTGTGGGGCGAGCAGGACGAATTCGACGCCTACACCGCCCGCTTGACGGGGGATGCGCGCCAGGTGGTGGCAGACGACAGGGAACGGGATGCTGCCCTGGCCGCGTTCGGTTTACGAGCGGAGCAGGGCGATGAGGGGGAATAGAACAAGCGGCGCGAGGGCGCAGGCGATCAGCCAGGCAGGCGTGGCCACACCCAGGGCCGGCAAGAGCAAAACACCGGCAATGCATGCCATCCAGAGCGTATGGCCGTGGTCAACGATGAGCATGGCAATGCTTTTCATGAGGCAAGACTAGCATGAGCAACAATGGGATGCAGTTGGCCATAGAGATTGTGGTCAACGGTCTCAAGCAGGCCTCCGAATCCATGGAGACCTTCGGCAAAAAGCTCGGGTCTATCGGCGGCGAATTCAAGGCCGGCCTGCGGGAGGGCATGGACGCGGCCATCAAGGAGCTGGACCGGCCACAGAAGGAACTGGAGGAGCTGGCGAAGAATGCGCGGGAGGTCCTGAAGGTCCGTTCGCACGCGGACGTGGTTTCAATCCGCGCCCGGCCGTGAGGCCGGGCGATGCCTGGGGCTACCAAGCCAGCGTGGGCGGTGTGGACG
>CAZVNY010000193.1:0-3537 GCA_964628785.1 uncultured Thiobacillus sp. | reverse complement strand
CGATGAACATGGCGCCGCCGCCCGTGATGCGGCGCATGACGGCGATGTCGTGCCTAGTGGCGCCCTCCGGGTCTACCTCGTTGCGCACGGACTGGAAGCGTCCGAGGATGACGGCGTTGCTCGCCCACTCCCAGATCCGCAGCGTGGGCCGCCTATGCCCGGCGCCGACCTCGTAGGTGAGGACCTCGTCGAGCGCCATGTGGAGCTCGGGCGCTTGCGGGCCGGTGCGGATCAGCTGCCAGTCGAACTCGTTCCAGCGGTGGCGGAAACGGGTGAAGCGGTCGGCCTCGCCGCTCATAGGCGCTCCCGCGGGCTGCCGTCCGTCACGGCGCGGCGGACCGCCACCGCGACCCCCCGCGCGTCGAACCCCATCAGCATCACGTCCGGCCCCAACTTCTCGTTTATGCGGTCGGCCAGGTCGTCCTCGCCCGCCTCGGCGGGGGCGCCGGTCAGCGCGGCCACGATGTCGTCGAGCGCCTCGGGGGGCTCGAGGAAGAAGTCGCCGCTGACGTGGACATCCGTCAGGCGCCCGTCGCTCAGTTCCAGATCGACCACCACCAGCTTGCCGCCGGGTTGTTTGAACTCGCCATGCAGGGGCATGTGGGCGATGATAGCGCCGCCATGCCGTCGCCCAGGTTGACCAGGGTCAAAGCGTAGTAAGCGGCTCGGGATTACTCTGCGCTTGACATGGCAGACCTGCCCGCACCGACCGTCCCCGCCCTCGCGAGTAACGTGGCGGCGCGCCTAGCGAACGCGAGCGTCGAGGTCAAGACCGAGACGCCGCTCCTCCCAAGAGCCGCGTTCTTCCTCATCTCGGTGGCGTCGCTCGTGGGCGTCTACTTCACGGGTAGGCTTCACGGCCTCGAGGGCGTCGGGCTCGTGTGGCGGTGGCTCCACTTCTGGGGTCTGGCCCTGACGTCCGGCATGCTCGCCTGGCGCCTGCTCTACCTCCGGCGCTCGGAGAGCGGCCTGAGCGACGAGCGCGTCGGGGTGCTCTTCCGCGACCTCCTAGGGCGGATCGGCGTGCTGCGCCGTTTCCTCGTCCCGCTGCTCCTCGTGGGGGCCCCGGCACCTTGGTTCGTCCCCTACCTGAGCCCGTGGCAGGCAGCGGCGCTAACGACCACCAGCCTGGCGACGGCCCTGGCCGTCCTCGGAGCGCACGAGCGCCGCTCCGCGGCGTTCGCCGCTTTCTCCCTCGGCCTGGCGGGCCTCGCGCTCTGGGGTTGGTCGGACAGCGCGGGCCTCGCCCCGTTGGTCGCGGTCAGGACCGTGCACCTCTGGGCGTTCGCCGCCTGGCTCGGGGGCGCGCTCTTCAACCTCGGCGCCGCCGTGCCGGCCGGGCGGCGCAACGCCAACCTCGACGCAGTCGTCGCCGGCGCGCGCCAGCTCGAGCGCTTCAGGTGGGTCGTGCGAACCGCCTTGCCGACGGTCATCCTCACGGGTGTGTGGATGGCTCTACGCTACGGGGGCGTCACGAGTCCGTTCTGGCAAGCCGGTCTCGGCCTCCTCGTGCCTCTCAAGCTCGTGCTCATCCTCGCGCTGGTCGTCATCTTCATCACGTGCCCGCTCTACCGGGCGTGCTCGCCCGTCCGCGGCGTCTGCAACCTCGAGGACCTCGAGCCGGTCGGTCGGTGAGGGTGAGCGAGGCGCTGGAGCGGCCGTCTGCTAGCCGGGAGGCGCCGGAGCGGTCGGTGGCGGACCCGGGCGGGGGAGGCGCCGTCCACAAGCTGGACAACCGCGGCTCGGCCTGCTCGCTCGGCCTCCTGCGTGTGAAGCAGCGCCTAGCGGAGATGCCGTTGGGTGACGTCCTCGAGGTCGTGACGCGCGACCGCTTCGCGCCGTACGAGGTGCCGGCTTGGGTGGAGCGTCAGGGGTTGGAGCTCGTCTCGCTCGTGCGGTCGGGCGTCTGGCTCTTCTCGACCACCACGTTCACGATCCGGAAGACCGTCGCCGTGCTGCCACCCAGGCAGAAGGTCGTCTAGCCGAAAGTTCACGCGACCGCGCCATCGCGCTGGCCAGCCTCAGCACGCCGTTCCACCGCCGCTCCAGCATGCTGGGCGGTGGGGTGGTGGCGTGGCGCCTCAACCGCGCCGCCACCGCTCCCCGGTGCGCCTCCAGGAAGATGTACTCGCGCTTGGCGCGCGTGAGCGCGACGAACAGGACGTTGGCCTCGGCCTCCTCGTCGGCCGCGTCCTTCCCGGCGATGCCGAGGCCCTCCGGGCGCAGGAGCAGCACCCGCTGCGCCTCGCGCCCCTTCGCCTTATGGATGGTGGAGAGGAGCACGCCATCGCGGACGTCCTCGCGCGCCAGAAGATCGTGCGCCGCCGCTTCGAGCTCCGCGAACGTCAAGGACGGGGGCCGCAGCAGGGACGTCAACCGGCCGTGGGCACGGCGCTCCTGCCCAGCCCGCAGCAGTAGCGCGAGGGCGTGGTGCGAGTCCGCGCTACCCGTCAGGCGCGCCGGCAACGCCGGACTGGTGAGGAGCTGCCGCTCCAGGTGCGCGGCTTCCTCGCTAGCGTGGCGCCCGACGAGGCTCACGGCTGCGGCCGGCAGGCGCTCCGCGCCGCCGAACACGGTCCGTGCCAGCTCCAGGACCGTGTCGACGATCTCCTCGCCCAGGACCCGCGCCGGCACCCCGGCCTCTGCGAGCGCCAAAGCGATGCGCAGCAAGGGCGCGTTGACGCGGCTCAGCACCAGGTCGCCTGGCCGTGCGCCCCGGGCCAGGTTGGCCTCGAGACCGAAGCGCACCGTGCCCAGCCCGGCTCCCGGCGCGGGCTCCATCTCGGGCGCGAAGCGCCGGGCGAGCATGACGTGCCTGACGGGGCAGCGGTACGAGACGGAGAGCGGCAGCACGGCGGCGTCCGTCCGCACCCCGACGCGCTCGAGCGAACGGCGGTCCGCGCCCGCGAAGGCGTAGATGGCCTGGCGCGGGTCACCGACGAAGAGCGCCCTCGCGCCCTCGTCAACGAGGCGCATGACGAGCTCCAAGCTCATCCTGCTCAGGTCCTGAGCTTCGTCGACGCAGGCGAAGTCGTAGCGGTCGAGCGGATGAGGGTCCGTGGCGGGCAGGTAGACCATGTCCGTGAAGTCGACCTCGCCGCTCGCTGCTGCGCGCCTACCGTCCGTCAGAAGCGGAGCGAGCAGCGCTACCACGCCCGGCAGCGTGCCGTGCGGCACCGGACTCTCCAGGCCGTAGCGCGTCGCGAGGGCCATGACGGCGGCCGCGTCCGTCGGCTCGACCAGCTCGATCCGGGCGAAGTCGGCCAGCCTGGCCAGGAAGTCGGCTACCGTCCCGGACGCGAACTGAACAGCCGTCATTGCCCCCGGACTCTCATTCGCGCAAGAAAGGGCCGGGGGGGAATGACGCTGGTACGGTGGTTTTTGGATGCGCCCTTTAGGTCGTCCGCTGCTTCGCTCGCCCCTTCAGGGCTAATTTTCATAACATCCTTGCAACTATTCAGGTCGCTTGGGGTGATTTTGCAACCGGGGGGACAATGGGGATTCCGCTGGCGGCTTGGAAGCAGGCATCCCAAGGGT
>CAZVNY010000192.1:0-3546 GCA_964628785.1 uncultured Thiobacillus sp. | reverse complement strand
GCACTCTTGCGATCTTCCGGGGGCAGGCCACCCAGGCCTTTCATGTGTTCCGTGATGGCGCCGGTCTTGCCCAGGTAACGGGCCTTCACCTGGTCCAGGATGGGCAGGCTGTCGGCGGCGGCAAAGGCCTGCCCGGCGTCTTTGAGGATGTCTTCCAGATTCATGGCACGCTCGTGGAGTGCTGCTGTGCAGAAAATGAAAAGGGAGGCCCCGGGGCCTCCCTCGCTGCGACCAGTATGACAACCGGCCGGAATTCAGGCGTTCAGGGAAGCCTTGGCCTGCTCGGCGATCCTGGCAAAGGCCGGCTGGTCGAAGATGGCCATGTCGGAGAGGACCTTGCGGTCGATCTCGATGTTGGCTTTCTTCAGGCCGTTCATGAACACGCTGTAGCTCATGTCCAAGCCCAGTTCCCGCACGGCGGCATTGATACGGGCAATCCACAGCTGGCGGAATTGGCGCTTGCGCTGACGACGGTCACGGTAGGCATACTGCCCGGCCTTCATGACCGCTTCATTGGCGACCCGGAATACGTTCTTGCGGCGGCCGCGGAAGCCCTTGGCGGCGTCCAGGACCTTCTTGTGGCTGGCGTGGGCGGTTACACCACGTTTGACGCGAGGCATGTCTGTTCTCCTTTAACCGTTGTCACTCAGGCGTAGGGCAGCATGCTGCGCACAGAGGCCTGGTCGCTGGCGTGCACTTCGCTGATACCCCGCAGCTGACGCTTGCGCTTGGTGGTCTTCTTGGTGAGGATGTGGCGCATGTAAGCGGAGGACCGCTTGATGCTGCCGTTGCCCCGGACGCGGAACCGCTTGGCGGCGCCGCTCTTGGTCTTCATCTTCGGCATGGTCACTACTCCATTCTTTGATGCCACCGGGCGGCTTCCGACGGAAGCACTTGCCTGGCCCGAGGGCACTTGTCTGCACGCTTCGGCCACAACGGCCAAGGCCCGTGCCGGCCTTGTACGACCACACACCCCCTGCATCCCAGCTCACCCCGGGTTCCCTGGTCAGGCCCCGGCAGAGCTTATTTCTTCTTTTTCGGGGCCAGCACCATCACCATCTGGCGCCCTTCCATCTTGGGAAACTGCTCCACCGTGGCATATTCGGCCAAGTCGGCTTCCACCCGCTTCAATTGCTCCATGCCCAGTTGTTGGTGGGCCATCTCCCGGCCTCGAAAGCGCAAGGTGATCTTGGCCTTGTCACCATCGCTGAGAAAGCGAATCAGATTACGCAACTTGATCTGGTAGTCATTTTCATCGGTACGCGGCCGAAACTTGACTTCCTTGACCTGGATTTGCTTCAGCTTGAGCTTGGCCTCGTGCTGTTTCTTGCTCTCCCGGTATTTGTGTTTGCCGTAATCCATGATCCGGCATACCGGGGGCTTGGCCATGGGGGCGATCTCGACGAGATCCAGCTCCGCCTCCTCGGCCTTGAACAGCGCCTCACGCAAACTGACGATACCCAATTGCTCGCCATCATCGCTTACCAGTCGGATCTCGGGCGCATCGATTTCGCCGTTGATCCGGGGTTCTTTATCCTGAGCTATCGCACATTCCTTTGTTCACGTTAAAAAAGAAGGAGCCGATTCAACGCATCGGCTCATCGGTATATTCAGGCACTGCGCAGCAGGGCAACGAACGCGTCCAGCGACATCTGTCCCAGATCCTCACCACCCCGAACGCGAACCGCCAGCTTGTTTTCCTGACGTTCCCTTTCGCCCAGCACGACCTGGTAAGGCACCCGCTGCATGGAGTGCTCGCGGATTTTATAGCCAATCTTCTCGCTTCTCAAGTCGGACACCACCCGTAAGCCCTGTTTTTTCAGGCTTTCCGTGACTTCTTTCGCATAGTCCGCCTGGGCGTCGGTGATGCTCATGACCACCGCCTGGACCGGTGCCAGCCACACCGGGAAATTGCCGGCGTAGTGCTCGATGAGGATGCCGATGAAACGCTCCAGGGAGCCCAAGATGGCGCGGTGCAACAGCACGGGGGGCTTGCGCGTGTTGTCCTCGTCCACGAATTCGGCGCCCAGGCGCACGGGCAGGTTGAAGTCCAGCTGGATGGTGCCCACCTGCCACAACCGGCCCAGGGAGTCCTTCAGGGTGAACTCGATCTTGGGACCATAGAAGGCCCCCTCCCCCGGTTGCAGTTCATAGGCCAGCTGGTTCTGCTCCAGGGCGGCCGCCAGGCCGGCCTCCGCCTTGTCCCAGGATGCATCGCTGCCCACCCGCTTCTCCGGGCGGGTGGAGAGCTTCACCAGCACGTCGGTGAAACCGAAGTCGGCATAAACCGCCTGCAGCATCCTGATGAAGTCCGATACCTCGGCCTGGACCTGATTCTCGGCACAGAAGATGTGGGCATCGTCCTGCACGAAGGCCCGTACCCGCATGAGGCCGTGCAAGGCGCCGGAGGGCTCGTTGCGATGGCAGGAACCGAATTCCGCCAGGCGCATGGGCAGCTCCCGGTAGGAACGCAGGCCATGGTTGAAGATCTGCACATGCCCCGGGCAGTTCATGGGTTTCACCGCGTAATCCCGGTTTTCCGAGTTAGTGGTGAACATGTTCTCGCGATAGTTCTCCCAGTGGCCGGACTTCTCCCACAGGGTCTTGTCCATGACCGTGGGGGTCTTCACCTCCTCGTAGCCATACTCGCGGAACTTGCGCCGCATGTACTGCTCGATCTCCTGCCACAGCGTCCAGCCCTTGGGATGCCAGAACACCATGCCCGGGGCCTCGTCCTGCAGGTGGAACAGGTCCAGCTGCTTGCCCAGCCGGCGATGGTCCCGTTTCTCCGCCTCTTCCAGACGGTGCAGATAGGCCGCCAGGTCATCCTTGCTGGTCCAGGCCGTGCCGTAGATGCGCTGCAGCATCTCGTTGCGAGAGTCGCCGCGCCAGTAGGCCCCGGCCACCTTCATGAGCTTGAAGGCCTTGAGCTTGCCGGTGGAAGGCACGTGGGGACCGCGGCACAGGTCGATGAAGTCCCCTTCCCGGTACAGGGAAATGGTCTGCCCGGCGGGGATATCAGCAATGATCTCGGCCTTGTACCGCTCGCCGATGGACTGGAAGAATTTCACCGCCTCATCCCGGTCCCATTCCTCCCGGGTCACCGGGATGTCCCGCCTGGCCAGCTCCGCCATGCGTTTTTCGATGGCCGCCAGGTCCTCCGGCGTGAAGGGACGCTTGAAGGAAAAATCGTAATAGAAGCCGTCCTCGATCACCGGCCCGATGGTCACCTGGGCCTCGGGAAACAACTCCTTCACCGCATAGGCCAGCAAGTGGGCGGTGGAATGCCGGATCAGCTCCAGACCCTCGGTGTCCTTGTCGGTGACGATGGCCAGGTCGGCATCGTCTGCGATCAGGAAGGAGGTATCCACCAGCCTGCCATCCACCTTGCCGGCCAGGGCTGCCCGGGCCAGGCCGGCACCGATGTCGGCAGCCACCTGGGCCACGGTGACAGGCTGGTCGAAGTTACGTTGCGAGCCATCGGGAAGGCGGATGATCGGCATGTTCTATCCAGAAACTCGGGGCCAAAACAACAAAAGCCTCGTC
>CAZVNY010000191.1:0-3559 GCA_964628785.1 uncultured Thiobacillus sp. | reverse complement strand
GCTGCCCGGGATCGGCGGAGGTGGCCGCTTCGGCGGAGACGAGGTGGTGCCGGGAGTGAAGCTGGAACAGATCCAGGGTGATCGTGTCCTTCTTCAGGTGGCGGGGGTGCGGAAGGAATTGCGACTGACCTCGGAAAATGTCCCGGTTGCCTCCGCCGACAGCAGGGTGATGCCTGAGCAGGCACGCCCGGTCTCAGAAGCAAACCAAGAGGTGGAAGAGTGAGTACAGCCAGTGTGTGGATTCGGACCTTGCTGTTGGCCGCGACCCTGGCCGCCGGGGGTGTGGTCCAGGGGGCCGGGCCTCTGCCCGTGGGCAAGGTGACCCTGAATTTCGTCAATTCCGACATCAGCACAGTGATCAAGGCCATGAGCGACATGACTGGCCGCACCTTTGTGGTGGATCCCCGGGTCAAGGGCACCCTCAACATCACCTCTCCTCGTCCGGTATCGGCATCGGTCGCCTACGATATCCTGCTCTCCAGCCTGCGCATGCAGGGCTTTGCCGCCGTACAGGTGGACGGGGTGGTGCGCATCATCCCCGAAGCGGATGCCAAGTTCTACGCGGTGCCCATGGTCGCAAGACCGGCACGCAGCCGGGTGGGTGGGGAAATGGCCACCCGGGTCTTTACCCTCAAGCATGAATCCTCCGCCCAGTTCCTGGCGGCCCTGCGTCCTTTGGTGGGGCCCAATGGCGTGATGAGCGCCGAACCCTCGTCCAATACCCTGGTGGTGACGGACTATGCCGACAACCTGGCCCGTCTGGCCCAGGTCATCGAAAGCATGGACGTACCCAGCGCCGATGATCCCGTGCTGATCCCGCTGCGCTATGCCTCCGCCGAGGAGGTGGCCGCCCTGGTGGGCCGGGTATTCACCCAGACCGCGGGAGCGGGGGCGATAGGCGCCGGCCTGGGACCGGTGCAGGTGAGTGCCGATACCCGCTCCAACAGTCTCATCGTGCGCGGCCGGGACCGCAACATGGTGAACAAGGTGCAGAAATTGGCGGATACCCTGGATGTGCCCACTCCGGCAGCCGGGAATGTGCACGTGATCTACATGAAGAATGCCTCGGCGGTGGAGGTGGCCAAGACCCTGCGCAACATCCTCAGCGGGGATACCTCGGCCTTGCAGCAGGTCCAGGGCCAGTCTGTGGCCACCACGGCACTCCCGGGTACCCCGGGGGTGGGGACTGCCACCCTGGGGGCCCAGCAGGCTGCGGGGCTGCCCAGCGGCGCGGGCATGATCCAGGCGGATGCTGCCAGCAATGCCCTCATCATCACCGCCCCGGAGGCCATCTTCAACAACATCAAGGTGGTGGCGGAGAAGCTGGATGTGCGCCGAGCCCAGGTGCTCATCGAGGCCCTGATCACCGAAGTCACCGCCGACAAGGCGGCCCAGTTCGGCATCCAGTGGATGGGTGCCACCACCGCCAACAGCCTGTCGCAAGGCACCAATATCGGCGGTCTGTTCGGCAACAGCGATGCCTCCACCAATATCGCCAGCATCGCGGGTGCAATCAACAGCGGAGGCTCGGCTCTGGCCAGCATCGCCACCAACGGCCTCAACCTGGGCCTCTACAAGACCGACAGCTTGGGGGTCCTGGCCCGGGCACTGCAAACCGACGCGGATGCCAATGTGCTTTCCACGCCCACCCTGCTCACCCTGGACAACGAAGAGGCCAAGATCTCCGTGGGCTCCAACGTGCCCTTCGCCACCGGCTCCTACACCAATACCGGTGCTTCCTCCACCAGCGTGAACCCCTTTACCACCTATGAGCGCAAGGATGTAGGTCTTACCTTGCGGGTGAAGCCCCAGATCAGCGAGGGTGGTACTGTGCGCCTGGAGATCTACCAGGAGGTGTCCAAGCTGAATCCGGCGGCAGATCCCACCCTGTCCACCACGGACAAGCGCTCCATCGAATCCACGGTACTGGTGGACGATGGCCGGGTCATCGTCCTGGGTGGGCTCATCGAAGACCAGGTGGCCGATAGCCAGGATCGGGTCCCCATCCTGGGCGACATCCCGGTGCTGGGACACCTGTTCCGCTACACCAAGCGTGAGCACAAGAAGATCAACCTCATGGTGTTTCTGCGGCCGGTGATCGTGCGCGATACGACCACCGCCACGGCGGTGACCAATCCCCGCTATGACTACATCCTGGGCCAGCAAACGGCAGCTACGCCGCGCCAGCACCCCATCCTGCCGGACATGAAGGCACCCACCATGCGGGAAGACGTGCCGACGGGTGCGGCAGCCTCCCTGTCGCCATCCATTGCGGCGGCCATGGCCAAAGAGCCTGGGGCGGTGCAGCTGCAGGGCAGTCAACAGCTCAATGCAGGTAGCGCGGGCACGACTGTGCCGGCACAAAACCAGTTCAGTATCCTGCCTGAGCCCGAACCCGAATCCGATCCATGGTGGTCGCCCAGAAGGTGATCGCCATCCGGGTCGGTGTCCCCATGCAGACCCCATCCCTGGTTGCATGCCAACCCATCCAGGTGCCGGTATCATCATGCTGAAACGCATCCCCTACGCCTTTGCCCGTAGCGCTGGCGTGCTGGCCTCGTCAGATGGAAGGGGGGGGCTGACCGTGACGGTACGCCCCAGCACCCGCCCGGAGACATTGGCCGAGCTGCGGCGCCACTTTGGCCTGCCTTTGTCGGTGACCCTGCTGTCGGAAGAGGAATTCGCCACAGCCCTGTCCAGCACCTATGCCGATGGCGGCAGCTCCAGCGATCTGCTGGATGGCCTGGGGGACGAGTCGGAACTCTCCAGCCTCATGCAGGACAGCCGGCGTATCCAGGACCTGCTGGAGTCGGACGACGACGCGCCCATCATCAAGCTCATCAACATGGTGTTCATGCAGGCCATGCGGGCCGGGGCTTCCGACATCCATGTCGAACCCTTCGAGAACCGCTCCGTGGTGCGTTTCCGTGTGGACGGGGTGCTCAAGGACGTGTTCGAACCCCCCAGAGCCCTGCACGCGGCCCTGGCCTCCCGCATCAAGGTCATGGCCGACATGGACATCGCGGAGAAGCGCCTGCCCCAGGATGGCCGCATCGCTATTCGCCTGGGGGGGCAGCCCATCGATGTAAGGGTCTCCACCCTGCCCACGGGCCATGGAGAACGGGTGGTGTTGCGCCTGCTGGCCAAGGATATGGAACGTCTGCAACTGGAGCGCCTGGGCATGTCCCCGCAGGTCCTGGACCAGGTGGATCAGCTCATCAGCGAACCCCACGGCATCTTCCTGGTGACCGGACCCACGGGTTCGGGCAAGACCACCACCCTGTATGCCGCTCTGTCCCGCCTGGATCACACCACCCTCAACATCATGACCGTGGAGGATCCCATCGAATACGACCTGGACGGCATCGGTCAGACCCAGGTCAATCCCCGGGTGGACATGAGTTTTGCCCGGGCCCTGCGTGCCATCCTGCGCCAGGACCCGGACGTCATCCTCATCGGCGAGATCCGGGACCTGGAGACCGCCCAGATCGCGGTGCAGGCCAGTCTGACGGGGCACCTGGTACTGGCCACCCTGCACACCAATGATGCCGCCAGTGCC
>CAZVNY010000190.1:0-3573 GCA_964628785.1 uncultured Thiobacillus sp. | reverse complement strand
GTGCTCGCAGCGACACTGGTCTTCAGAAAATCACGTCGTGAAAGTTTCATTTACTGTCTCCTGAATTACTGCCGGGCGAATGTGGACGCCCGCCACCCGAAACGGATGCCCTTGATGCTCGGGAATCGCATCGACGCCGATATGACCACATTCATCATACGGGCAATTCGATAATTGCGACTATGCTGTTTCCGCACGCCTCGTGCCACTGGTTTTTGCCTGGAAACTTGAGACGAATCAGGAGATTTTCCGCAAACAGGCGAGGTTCTTGATCAGTATCAAGTACGCTTAGGCCTGTTCCACAGGCCGAAGACCATGGCCGCCCAGGGCGTGGTGCCGGTACAGCCATGGCGGCTGGTGCGAATCAATCGTTGTAGGCCTGTTCTCCGTGGGTAACGGTGTCCAGGCCTTCCCGTTCCTGTTCTTCCGACACGCGCAGACCCATGCTCATGTCGATCAGCTTGAACAACAGGAAGCTCACCGTGCCGGACCAGAGCACCACGGTAGCCACACCCCACAACTGACTGATCACCTGGCTGGAGGAGTACTGGGCCACGGTGTCGGTGGCGTAGTCGAATACGCCGGTACCCCCCAGGGCGGGGTTGACCAGGATGCCGGTGCCGATCGCACCGAGGATGCCACCGATACCGTGTACGCCGAACACATCGAGGGAGTCATCATAGCCCAGGGCCTTCTTCAGGCCGCTGACCCCCCACAGGCAGGCCACGCCAGCCACCGCACCCAGGGCAATGGCGCCCATGGGCGCGGCGAAACCGGCGGCGGGGGTGACTGCCACCAGACCGGCCACCGCCCCGGAGATGATGCCCAGCATGGAGGGTTTGCCCTTGCTCAGCCATTCCGCGAACATCCACGCCAGGGCCGCTGCGGCTGTCGCCACCACGGTGTTGACCATGGCCAGGACGGCGGTGCCGGTGGCCTCCAGGTTGGAACCGGCGTTGAAGCCGAACCAGCCCACCCACAGCAGGGAGGCACCGAGCATGCTGGCGGTCAGGTCGTGGGGGGTCATGCGGTCCTTGCCGTAGCCCACGCGCTTGCCGATGACGATGGCCCCCATCAGCGCGGCCATGGCGGCGTTGATGTGCACCACGGTGCCGCCGGCGAAGTCGAGCGCACCCTTGGTGAACAGGAAGCCGGCGGGGTCGCCATGGGCGGACGGGCCGCCCCAGAACCAGACCATGTGGGCCATGGGCAGGTAGGAGAAGGTGAACCACAGCACGGAGAACACCAGCAGGGCGGAGAACCTGATGCGCTCGGCGAAGCCGCCCACGATCAGGGCCACGGAAATGGCGGCGAAAGTGAGCTGGAACACCATGAACACCATCTCGGGGATCACCACGCCCTTGGAGAAGGTCTCCACGTTGACGCTGGGGTCCACGCCGGCCAGGAACATCTTCGACAGGCCGCCGATGTAGCTGTTCAGTTCGCCGCCCGGGGTGAAGGCCAGGGAATAGCCATAGACCACCCACAGCACCGCGATGATGCAGAAAATGGCGAACACCTGGGTCAGCACCGAGAGGATGTTCTTGGCGCGCACCAGGCCACCGTAGAACAGGGCCAGGCCGGGGAGGGTCATGAGGATGACCAGCAGGGTGGAGACCAGCATCCAGGCGATGTCGCCCTTGTTGGGCGTGGGCGCCTGGGCGGCCATGGCGGGCGCTGCTTCGGTGGAGGCGGTCGCGGGTGCAGCGACGTCCATGGCCGGGGCGACGGCGGGGGCTGGCGCCGGTTCTTCGGCCCAGGATGCGCCGCCCGGGGTCATGCCCAAGGCCAGCGCGCCTACCAGCAGCAGGCCGGTGATGAGGCGTTTCATGATCGTTCTCCTCAAGGGTAAGGGGGCTAAATCGCGTGCTCACCGGTTTCGCCGGTGCGGATGCGGATGACCTGTTCCAGTTCCCAGACAAAGATCTTGCCGTCGCCGAACTTGCCGGTCCGGGCTGCCTTGGAAATGGCATCGATGGCCTGGTGGAGCAGTGCGCTTGGGAGGGCCACCTCGATCTTCACCTTGGGCAGAAAATCCACCACATATTCCGCGCCGCGGTACAGCTCGGCGTGGCCCTTCTGGCGTCCGAAGCCCTTGACCTCGGTGACGGTGATGCCGGATACCCCCATGTCGGACAGGGCCTCGCGGACCGCGTCGAGCCTGAAGGGTTTGATGATGGCGGTAACGAATTTCATGTTTGTCTCCTGCGCGTCGGCGGACGATCCGGCGAAACCGATCGTCGAACGTGTGCCGAAGTGGGTTAGAAGGACTTGGAGAAGGAGAGGGCCAGCACGCCTTTGCTGGTGTCTTGCCCATGCCAGCGATAGGCAACCGCGCCATCCGCGTCGGTGTCGGAATAGGCCAGGGTGACCAGCCCGAAACCGACATCCCTGGTCACGCCGACCTGCCAGTCGGTGTAGGAGGCGATGGCGTTGTTCTCCACGTTCTGATGGCCCAGGTGGCCCAACAGCCCCCAAGCGTTGCCGAGGTCGTGGGTGACATTCAGCTCCACGTAGGTACTGCCCCTGGCATTGGCCCAGCCCACGAAGTGCTTGGAGACCACCTGGCTGTATTTGAGCGACAGCATCTTCCAGTCCAGGCCCAGGTAGACCTCGGAGGTCTCGGGTGTGACGAAGCCCATGGTGGCGGTACCGCGGTCACCGTCGTAGGCATAGTGGATGAAGCCGATGTCGTAAGCGAAATCGCCGGCCGTGCCCTTGTAGCCGCCATGGACATCCAGTTCGAAATCGCTGCCGTCCTTGTAAGGGCCGGCTGCGTCCACCCATTTCTGGGTGGACGCCCAGACGCCGGCGTAGAAGCCGCTGGCATGGCTGTAATCCATGCCGGCGGAGATGGCCGGATCGTGCTGGGACTGGGAGATGCCACGGAAGAGATAGTCGGTGGTCACGCCCACGTTGAAGGCGAAGGCATGCGGCGTGGCGGGGCCGTGGGTGGCGAGGACCGGCATGGGACACAGGCCGCTCAGGGTCAGTAGACAGGTCAGTTTTTTCATGGCGCTCTACACGATTCAAGACGTGCGGTATTGCACGCAGCCTGATACGCACAAGACGTGCCAACAAAAAAACCAATAAAAATCATGATGTTGTTTTTATGTGCCCGCGTGCGGTCAGGAAAAATGCCTGTTCCTGGTGCGCAGGATTCAGGGCCGTGCACCGCTTTGGCCACCCGCGTCGGAACGGATGCGTGGCAGCCTTTGGTAAACTGCCGCATCCGCGTGGAAGGAAGGCAAGATGCTCAAGCAGAAACTGGTGGCGGAAATGGCCGGCAAGCTCTCCGAGGTCCTGGCCAGGAGCCCGGCCGGGGACATGGAGAAGAACCTGAAGGCCTCTCTCACGGCGTGGCTGTCCAGACTGGATCTGGTGACCCGGGAGGAGTTCGATGTCCAGGCCCAGGTCCTGGCCCGTACCCGGGAAAAACTGGCGGAACTGGAGGCCCGGATAGAGGCCCTGGAGGCACAGTCTGCCCAGCATCCCGGAGCCTCCACATGAAACGCCTGCTGCTTTGTTCCCTTCTGGTACTTGTCGGTTGAAGAATCAACCCAAGTAACCGAC
>CAZVNY010000189.1:0-3581 GCA_964628785.1 uncultured Thiobacillus sp. | reverse complement strand
GCAGCAACGCCTCCGCCACCGTGCCCCTGAGCAGGCCGCGGTAGACGCCGTCGACCGCCAGCCGCTCGCCGGCCACCTCGAGCGTAGGGTAATCGAGGTTGTGTGGACGCAACGCGAAGCGGCCGCCGCCGAGGCGGTCGACGTACTTCAGCGTCACCTCCTCCTCGGCGAGCCTGACGGCGCAGATCTCGCCGCTGCGCTGCGGTTGGCGTTGGGCCAGGAGCACGACGTCGTCGTTCTGCAGGAGATCGGCCATGGAGTCGCCGTGGACGCGGAGCGCGAAGAGCGACTCGGCGTGGCCGCCCCCGGCCGCGGCCGGCAGGTAGGCCTCCGCATGGGCGGCGGCGATGGCGAGGGGGCCCGCGGGGATATCGCCCAGGAGGGGGATGCCGGTCGCCAGGGCGGGGAGCTCGAGGGCCGGGGAGCGCCCGCGCCCGCGGCTCTCGAAGCGCAAGTAGCCCTTGGCGTGCAGCGCCTCCAGGTGCTGGCGCAAAGAGACGTAGTGGACGCCAAGCTCCCGCGCGAACGCCGCCAGGTCGGGCGTGGCGCCCGTGCGCCGCACGTGTTCGAGGAGACGCTGGTAGACCCGCGCCTGTGCGGGGGGTAGCGGACGGTTGCTCGAGGACTGGTCCATCGCTACCTAAAATGCTAAGGTAGTGGCCGTGGCTTGTCAACGGGTGATCTGGGCGCGCGCCGGAGCCGTCCAGAACGACTCTAATGCGATTCTCACCCCGCTGGCGCCTTGTGGACAAAGCCGAGTCGCCCTGCTATAGTTTCTGTAGTTGAGCGCACTCACCTCACCCGGGCGGGTCGCCCGGGGCAGCGCCGACTCGAAAGGAACCGCGAACAATGCTCGAAACGTTCGAACGACTCGATACGGCGAGCACCTGTCAGGTGGCAAGCATCGTTCCCTCCGGCTTGGCGCTGCCCACGCGCACGCTGGAGCCCGGTCAGGTGCTCTACGAAGCCGACCGCGAGGCCAGCAGCCTCTACATCGTCAACCAGGGCGTCCTCAAGGCGGTCGTCCCGACCAGCCTTGGCCGCGACCGCATCGCGGACCTGTACGGTCCGGGGGACGTCTTGGGCCTCTCCTCGCTGGACGGTGGCAATCACGCCGAGACCGTCGTGGCCGTCCATGAGGCGTGCCTCACGCCCATAGACCCGCAGCAGGCCATGAACGACCGCGGCCTGCGCGACTACGTGCTCCGCGGTCTGGCGCGCCAGCTCCGCCGCAGCCGCGAGATGCTCGACGAGGCCGAGATGCCCGTCGGCGCCCGCGTCACGCGCGCGCTCCTGCGCCTCGCCAAGCAGTTCGGCCTGCCGGCGGACGACCAGCAGGGCGGCGTCAAGCTTCCGCTCGCGCTCACGCACGAGGACCTTGCCGACCTCACCGGCTCCAGCCGCGTGACGATCACCCGCATCCTCGGTGAGCTCCGCAGCGAGGGGGCGCTGGCCGGCACGCGCGGCGTGTACGTGGCGGATGTGTCCGGCCTGGAGCGCGCCACGGACCACTACGTCATGCAGGTCCTGTAAGGCCGCTTGGCGCACGGCGCCGCGAGGACGGAGTACGCTCTTCTCATGTTGAAGTTCACCGACATCGCCACGGAACGCGTCCTCCGCTTCCTTGACGCGCAGAGCAGCCAAGGCATGCGCGCCCTGCGCATCGCGGGTAACCGCGCCGAGCAGCGCCTCTGGCTGGTCAGGGCCGAGGACGAGCGCCCTGACGACCGCGTCCAGACGGAGGCGGGCTTCACGGTCTTCCTCGACCCGGCGACGGCTGGCCAGCTGGACGGCGCCGTCGTCGACTTCGTCGAGGGCGTGATGCAGTCCGGTTTCCGCATCTATCACCCCAGCCCCCGTTGGGACGACCCGCTCGCCCAGCGCGTGCAGGACGCCATCGACAAGCACATCAACCCCGGCGTGGCCGGCCACGGCGGCACCGTGACGCTCGAGGGGGTCGAGGACGGCGTGGCCATCATCCGCTTCGGCGGCGGCTGCCACGGCTGCGGGGCTGCCGACCTGACCCTCAAGCAGGGCATAGACCGCATCCTCAAGGAGCAGGTCCCCGAGATCCGCGGCGTCATGGACGCCACGGACCACGCCACGGGCGAGAACCCCTACTACGAGCGCGACACGCGCCGGGCCGAATCGCCGCTGACATGAGTGCCGCGGGGCGCTCCGGCGCCTGGGTCGACCCCCGCGCTAGCAGGTGCCCATACGTGATATCCGCGCCCGACCGGCCCACTGGTCGGGCGCGCTGCATGCCCCGGCGCCCGGTGAGCGCACCGTGTGTTACCTTGACCGGGTGCGACCGCCCGACGACATACCGGGTGTTCGTTCCGTCCCGCTGATCAGCGTTCGCGAACTCACCAAGCGCTTCCCAGGAGTGGTAGCGAACGACTCCGTGAGCCTCGACCTGCTTCCGGGCGAGGTACACGCCCTGTTGGGCGAGAACGGCGCCGGCAAGACCACGCTCATCAGCATGCTCTACGGGCTGCTGCAGCCTGACGGCGGCAGCATAGCCATGGACGCACAGCGCGTGACCATCAAGAACCCCAGGCACGCCATGGACCTCGGGATCGGCCTGGTGGCCCAACACTTCAACCTCGCCAGGCGCCACACCGTCGCCGAGAACCTGGCGGTCGGCCTGCGCGGCACGCCGTTCTGGCGCCCCACCCGGGTGCTGCGGAAGCGCGCGGCCGAGCTCACCGAGCGCTACGGCCTCGAGGTGCGCATGAACGCGCAGGTCGCCGGGCTCTCGCCGGGCGAACGCCAACGCGTCGAGATCCTCAAGGCCGTCATGCAAGGCGCGCGTCTCCTCATCCTCGACGAGCCGACCAGCGTGCTCACCCCCCAGGAGGCCGACGCACTGCTGCAGGTCGTCACCGACATGCGCAGGGACGGCCGGGGCATCCTCTTCATCAGTCACAAGCTCGGCGAGGTCCTGCGGGTCGCGGATCGCATCACGGTGCTCAGGGGCGGCAAGGTCGTCGGGCGCCGCGTGCGCGGTGGGGCGGAGGCGAGCGAGCTGGCGCGCCTCATGGTCGGCGCACCGACCGCCACCCCGCAACGGCTCGGCATCCCGCCAGAAGGGGAGCCCGTGCTCCGCGTGAGCGGCGTGTGGGTCCGGGGTCGGCGGGGGCCGGCGCTGCGCGGCCTCGACCTGGCGGTCCGCCCCGGCGAGGTCCTCGGCGTCGCTGGGGTGGCCGGCAACGGCCAGAGCGAACTCGCCCAGGTGTTGACGGGCCTAGCGCGGCCGGAGAAGGGCAGCGTGACGCTGGCGGGCGCCGACATCGGCCGCCTCTCGCCCAGGGAGGTGCGGAAGCTCGGCGTCGCGTACATCCCCGAGGACCGGCGTGCCGAGGGGGTGGCCGGCACGCTGAGCGTCGCCGAGAACCTCGTGCTCAGACAGGTGCGCGACAAGGAGTTCGCTCGCGGCCCCGTCATCGACTGGCGCAAGGCGGAGGCGTTCGCCGCTGCGGCGGTCCTGCGCTTCGACATCCGGACGCCTTCCCTCGCCACTGCTGCGCGCACCCTCTCCGGCGGCAACGTGCAGAAGATCGTGCTGGCGCGCGAGCTCT
>CAZVNY010000188.1:0-3649 GCA_964628785.1 uncultured Thiobacillus sp. | reverse complement strand
CGGGCACGGGCTCGAGGACGGCGTGCAGGTCGGGCCGCTCATCAACGCCAGGCAGTTGGGCAGGGTCGAGGAGCTCGTCGCTTCCGCCGCCGCCGACGGGGCCCGGGTGGCGCTTGGCGGGGCGAGGCTCCAGCGCTCCGGCTACTTCTACGCGCCGACGGTCGTCACGGACGTGACGCCCGGCAGCCGGCTGTACGAGGAGGAGATCTTCGGTCCGGTGCTGCCCATCACGACGTTCACCACCGCTTCCGAGGTGCTCGCGCTCGCCAACGCCACGGAGTACGGGCTGGCCGCCTACCTCTTCACCGCCGACCTCAACACGGCCATCGCCATGGCCGAGCGGCTCGAGTTCGGCATGGTCGGCGTGAACGACTGGATGCCCGTCAGCCCGGAGGCGCCCTTCGGCGGGGTCAAGGGGAGCGGCATCGGGCGCGAGACGGGCTCGGAGGGCATCCAGGAGTACATGGAGCAGAAGGCGGTGTTCATAGGAGGCGTCGAACTGCCCTAGGGTCAGGCGTCCGCGTCTACGTGGCGTGGTTCGGTCCGACCCGGTTCCGGTTTGCCGGAGACTCCCTTCCAGAGTGAGCCACCGCGAGCGTAGAGTGTGACGAGCAGTAGGCCACCGTGTCTCCGCCTGATCCGACCTCATCATCACAGCCCGACCCCATCGCGCAGTCCGTTTCCGCGGGCGAGGACGTTCGCGTGCCTGGCGCCGTCGGCGGGGCTCGTGAGGGTGCGTTGGTCGGCAGCGCGGCCGTGGCCGTTCGAGGCACAGGCGAGACCGCGCCAGGCTCGGAGGCTGAAGGTGGGGTCGCATCCGCTCCAAGCGCGGCCCCCCTCGTTCGTCGCACGATGCGCCTCTCAGTCGTCGAGGGCAGCCTCACGCAGGTCCTGCTCAACTGGACGACGGGCAGCGTCCTCGTCGGGTACCTGCTGCACCTCGGCGCCACGCCGACGCAGATAGCACTGGCGGGCAGCATGCCGCTCCTCGCGCAGGTGGCGAGCCCATTCGGCGCCTGGGTGGCCGAGGTCATCGGCAGGCGCAAGGTCGTCGCTGCGACCCTGGCGGCCATCGGCAGGGCGAGCTGGATCATCGCGGCACTCCTGCCCACTCTCGCCGTGCCGGACGCGGCCCGCCCCGCCCTGCTAGTCGCCCTCGTCTTCTTCGCCATGACCTTCCAGGCCGCCACCGCGACGGTGTGGACGGCGTGGATGGGCGACGTCGTGCCGGAGGAGCGGCGCGGCAGCTACTTCGGCATGCGCGCCGGCGTCCTCGGCGTGGTCGGCATGGCCGCCAACTTGGCCGCTGGCGCGTTCCTCGACCGGGTGGCGGCCCCGCTCTCCTTCCAGGTCGTCATGGGCGTGGCGATCCTCTCCTCGCTCATCGCCGTCGTCCTCCTCCTTTTCCACTACGACCCGCCGACTGAGCGCCGCGCGGTGGGGCTCGGCGAACTGTTCCGAGTGCCCCTCGCGGACAAGAACTTCCGGCGTTTCCTCATGTTCGCGATCTACTGGCAGTTCGCCGTGATGCTCGGCGGACCGTTCGTGGTGCCGTACTGGCTCGAAGACCTGCACATGACGTTCACGCAGATCGCCTACTGGAGCACCATCAACGCCGTCACCGCGCTCCTGAGCACGTCGCAGTGGGGTCGTGTGGCCGACCGCATCGGCAACAAGCCGGTCCTCGCCGTCGGAACGTTCCTCGCCGGTGCGCTCCTGCCGACGACCTGGATCCTCGCAGGGTTGACGGGCGACCTGACCTACATCTGGCTCTCCGCCTTCTTCGACGCCATCGCTTGGGGCGCCATCGGCCCGTCCGTCTTCAGCCTGGCGCTCGGCGCCGCCCCGAGGTCGCGCCGCGTGATGTTCATCGCCATGTACTCGCTCGTGCAAGGGGTGGCCGGCTTCGTGGGCGGCGCGCTCGCCGGTCCGCTCCTCGGTTTCCTGCAAGGCCTCCCGGCTCCGGGCTGGCTGCCGGCGTGGTCTGGATATCACAGCCTGTTCGTGGTGACCGGCGTCGGACGGATGCTCGCGTGGATCTTCGTGCGCCGCGTGGCGGAGCCGCGCGCTTGGCGCACCCGCGACCTCCTCCGCGCCGGACGTCCGGTCGGGGCGCACGGCGCCGGCAGGAGAAGGCCGTAGTCGTCGGACTCCGTACGCCGGCGGCACCGGGGTAGGGCCGGGGGCGAACGGGTTTGGCGTTCTCAGGCCATGTCCGCGCCGGTGGCCCGCTGTGTACCTGCCGTTTCCGGCCGAGGCTTGACTAGCGCCGGTCCTCGCCATAACCTGCTTACGTAAGGACTTTGCAAAACCGGCTTTAGGAGGCGGGGTGGAACTCAGGAGCGTGCAACACGACACCGTGCGCGAGCACAACCGCCTGGCGGTGCTCGAAGCGCTCCTCGCGCGCCGGGTGGCCGCGCGCTCCGAACTCTCCCGCGCCACCCGTCTCAGCGTCCCCACCGTCACCACCATCGGCCAGGAACTTGTGGCGCTCGGCATCGTCGACGAGGGCGGGGTCGGTCCTTCCGGCGGCGGGCGCCCGGCGCGGCTCCTACGCCTGGTGCCTTCGGCACGGAACGTCCTGTCCGTCGACCTCTCCGGCGGTCGCGTGCGCGCCGCGCGCATCGACCTGTCCGGCGAGCTCTTCGAGCTCGAGCCCGGCCCAAGCCTCGCCCCCGGCCTGGAAGGCGAACTCGCCGGCTGGCTCCGCGCCGCCGTCGCGGAGGCCGCCGCCGCCGGCACCCCGTACGCCTGGTTGGCCGTCGCCATCCCCGGCGTCATCGGTCAGGACGGCTCTAGCGTTCGCCTCGCGCCTAGCCTCGGCTGGCACGAGTTCGACGCCGGCGACCTCCTCCGCAAGGCCAGCGGGTTGCGCGTGCTGCTCGAGAACGACGTCAACGCACTCGCCATCGGCGAGCTGCACCATGGCGTCGGTCAGGGCCACAAGGACGTCGTCTACCTCACCATCACTGGCGGCGTCGGCGCCGGCATCGTGCTTGGCGGCCAGCTCTACCGCGGTTCCCACCGGGCGGCGGGGGAAGTCGGCTACAGCCTCCTCCCCGGCCTGCCCGAAGAGGGTCTCGAACTCGGCGCACCGGGCCCGCTCGAGAGGCACCTGCTCAGCATCGTCGCCGACGTCGTCGTGAACGGCGAACTCGATCTGGAGGCGCCTGAGCGCGCCGCCGCCTTCGACCGCCTTGCCGCGGGCGTGAGGCTCGTCCTACACAACCTGGCCTGCGTCTTCGACCCCGAACTCGTCGTGGTGGCGTGGGCCGCGGATCCCGAAGGTCGCCTGGCAGACGAGCTCGCGCGCCGGTGGTCGTTGCCCCAGGCCACCTCGATAAGGGCCGGTTCGCTCGGACCGATCGCGGCGCTGCACGGTCTGGGCCAGCTCGCCCTCGAGCGCCTGAAGTCCGAGGTCGCGAGCCTAGAGCAGCACGTTGGGAGCCAGTCATGAGCTACCGTCACCTCCGCGTCATCGACATGCACGTGCACTTCCCCCTCGCCAACACGCTGGGCCTGCCGCCAGACCCCAAGCAGCAGCACCCGCTCCTACAGGCGTACGCGCGGGAGCGCGGGGAGCGCATGGCGCGCGAGTGGAACACTGAACCGACCGAGCCGGCCGCGCGCACCGACGCGGAGGTCGACG
>CAZVNY010000187.1:0-3662 GCA_964628785.1 uncultured Thiobacillus sp. | reverse complement strand
GGAGCGTGGAGCCACCGCCGTCCCAGACATGGTCGTCTGCCAGCCCGACACGCAGGTCCGTGCCGGGTGCGCGGAAGCGCAGGGCGGCGTAGCGGCGCTCGTTGAGGGCCTGCTTGCGGCGCGCGAGGTCGGCGTTGTGCTCGCGCCAGGCGGCGACCGGGTCGGCCTCTAACACGCGCGTGGCCGTGAAGATGGCGTTCCAGAGGGCGTCGACCGCCTCGGCCTCCGGCAGGTCCGGGAACACCTTGCGGGCCCATTCGGGCCCCGCCGCGGCGGCCACGCACCACGGGATGCGGTCGCTCATGGCCAGGTCGGAGTACGAACGGATGGCGGGGCGCCAGGCCTTCTGGTAGGTGGAGAAGCGCTCCGGCAAGGTGCCGGCGAGAGCGTCCGGGTCGTCCGCCAGGATGGCCAGGGAGGCCGCGCCCTCCGCCGCCAGGCTGTTCATGGCGTCCGCGCGGTACTGCGGGATGATGCCGAAGCTACCCTCCGAACCGTGCAGGAAGCGGGAACGCTGGACGGCGTCGTCGCCCCACAGCACCTCGACGTACGAGCTGCCGCTCCGGTAGGCGATGTCGACCACCCGTCTCACCAACGGCGCCGCCGCGACGCTGGCGCGTACGAGCAGCTTCTGGCCGGGCTGTACGTTGACCCCGACCTTGACAAGTAACTCTGCGTACGCCTCCAGGCGCTCCGCGAAAGAAGGAGTAGTCATGACGAGCATCGTAGCAGCGGGCTGCGGGCCGCGCCCGGCAAGGCGGCAGATCGCCACATCGGACCCGGCGGGTTGTCAGGTGCGGCTAGGCAAGTGGCCCTGGCTTTCAGCCGGCGTTGCCTTAACCTCGAAGTGACGGGCGTCGCGGGCGCGCTGGAAGGCGCCGGCCATCATGCGACGTGCTCGCACCGTCGCCTCGGCGCCCGGTAAGGAGGAGGTATGGCGCTGTTCAAGGACCGCGTGGACGCCGGCGAGAAGCTCGCTTGGGAGCTCGGCGCGACCAGGGACTTGCGGGGCCGGGGCACCATCGTTCTCGGCCTGCCGAGGGGCGGCGTGCCTGTGGCGGCCGCGGTGGCGCGTCAACTCGGCGCCCCGCTCGACGCGCTGGTCGTCCGCAAGCTCGGCCACCCTGACCAACCGGAGCTGGCCATCGGGGCGGTGGCGCTAGGTGGGCACCTGTTCAGGAACGACGAGATCATCCGGGAGAGCTCCCTGAGCGACGCAGAAGTCCAGGGGATCGCCAAACGGGAACTGCGCGAGCTGGATCGGCGGGCCATCGCCTACCGCGGCGGGAGACCGCCACTCGACCTCGCTGGCAAGCAGGCAGTGTTGGTCGACGATGGGCTGGCTACCGGCGCGACCATGCGAGCCGCCATCCGGTCGGCACGGGCGCACGGAGCGTCGCGCGTGATCGTGGCCGTGCCGGTGGCGGCGGCCGACGCGCGGGCCACCTTCGAGGCCGAGGCCGACGACTTCGTGTGCCTCGCCGAGCCGGTGGACTTCCTGAGCGTGGGCAGTTGGTACTCGGACTTCGGTCAGGTCACCGACGAGGAGGTGCGGGAACTCATGGCGGAGCACGAGGTCAGTCCATGAGCTCGGCGACGCGGGCCCTAACCGCCGCCGCGGCACCCTCGTCAAGGAAGGCCAGGCGCATCCGCCTGGCGAGGACGTCGTCGGGGTAGCAAGCGTACTCGTGCTCGCAGGCATACGCGACCTCGGCCTCCACGTACGGATACCCGGCGGCCAGCCGCTCCCTGCTGGACCCACGGCCCACCACCGCCGGCGCCAGGGAGCCGTAGGCGGAGTTCAGGTGCCTGGCGACGTCCTCAGGCAGCGCGTACTCGCGCATCAGCTCAGCGTAGCCCCCTTGGTCGAACCCTTCGGCGCCCAGCAAGGGGAGGTCCCTCGTCAGGGTAGCGGAGCGCGGCTCCAACCGCCCGGTCTCGATCGCGACGTCCACCACGTCCTCCGCCATGCGCCGGTACGTGGTCCACTTACCGCCGGCGATGGTCACGAGACCGGACGCGCTGGTCACGATAGCGTGGTCACGCGAGAGCCGCGCCGTCGACGCGCCCTCGTGGCCGAGCTCGACGAGCGGGCGCAGGCCACTCCAGGCGGCGAGGACGTCCGTTCTCTCCACTGGCAGGTCGAAGTAGCGCCGCACGTGCCTGAGGATGTACTCGATGGCTTCCGGCTCCGGCGACGGTTCCGGCTCGACGGCGGCGGGGCTGTCGGTGGTGCCGACCAGCGTGCGCCCCTGCCACGGCAGCAGGAACAGCACCCGGCCGTCCTCGGTGTGCGGGATGAGGAGCCCGGTGTCGACGGGGCTGAAGCGCGCAGGCAAAACGATGTGCACGCCGGAACTTGCCTTGAGCATGGGCTCGGCGCCGGCGTCGTCCATGGTGCGCAGCGCGTCGGCGAACGGACCAGTGGCGTTGACGACGACGCGCGCGGAGACCTCGAACGGCTGGGCGCCCGGCTCGACGCGGTCGAGCAGGACGGCGCCGGTCACGCGCCCGTCGCGCTTGATCAACTGCTCGACCTCGGCATGGTTGGTGACTGCTGCGACGTGCGCCTCGGCGGTCCTTCCGAGGGTCACGTTCATGCGCGCGTCGTCGAACTGGCCGTCGTAGTACTCGACGGCGCCCTTCAGGCCCTCGTGCTTGAGCATCGGAAAGCGGGCGAGGGCCTCGGCGCGGCCGACCAAGTGGCTCGGGCGCAGGTTGGCCCTGCCGGCCAACATGTCGTAGAGCTTCAGGCCCGTGAAGTAGTAAGGGAGCTCGAGCGCGCCGTACACGGGCGTGAGGAGCGGCAGCGGCCTGGCCAGGTGCGGGGCGTTCCTCAGGAGCCGCGCGCGCTCATGCAGAGCCTCGCGCACCAGGCGGAACTGGCTGCGATCGGCGTGCTTCACCGCCTGCTCGAGGTAGCGCACCCCGCCGTGCACCAGCTTCGTGCTGCGGCTGCTCGTACCTTGGGCGAAGTCGGCGCGCTCGACCAACGCGACCTTCAAGCCCCGGGTGGCCGCATCTAGCGCCGCGCCGGCGCCCGTGGCGCCTCCGCCGACGACCAGGACGTCGAACCGCTCGGACCCGAGCCGTGCCAGGCGCGCGCGCCGTTCCTCGACCGCGCGCCGGGCGGTGGCCTCAGCCTGTGTCACCCACCAGCGCTCGCTTCCAGCTCGGCGACGCGTCGCTCCAGGTCCTCCACGCGCCTCAACAACACGGCGAGGGCGGAGCCGTTCGCATGGTGGCCCTCATGGCCGTTCCCCTCGCGCGCCTCGTCCGGCTGGCGCGAGCGCACGCGCGGCTGCATGCGCTCCTCGTCGAGCCCCAGCTTGTGCGCCCAACGGTCCTGGCTCTGGCCGGGGCCGCGGCCGAGGTTCTCGACGAGCGGCACGCGCCGCTCGGCCAGGCCGGCGAGCACCCGCTCGACGCTGGCCAGGTCCGGGAACGTCGTGTACCGCTCCGTGCGCGTCCGCAACTCGCCTGGCGTCTGGGGTCCGCGGAGCATGAGGACGCTCAGCACGGCCAGCTCCTTGGCGTCAACCGACCACGCCTGTGCAAGCTTGTGACGGTGCTTCGGCACGCGGTCGCTGACCTCCTGCACCGTCGCGGTGAGGCCCTTGTCGTGCAAGCGTTGCAAGGCGGCCAGGACGTCCTGGAGGTGG
>CAZVNY010000186.1:0-3681 GCA_964628785.1 uncultured Thiobacillus sp. | reverse complement strand
CCGAGCATCGCGAAGAACTCGCCCTCGCGGATCTCCAGGTCGATGTCGTTCACCGCCCTAACGGAAGCCTTGGTGCGAGGGTCGATGAACTCCTTGACCAGGTTGCGGATCTGTACAGCTGGCGCCGGCGTCATGGTTCGGCGCTGAGGTCAGCGTCCTACGAAGATCTTGACCATGTCCCAGGCGTCGTTGAGGAGCGGCTCGCGCGCCTCGGACTGTTGGGCGAAGAAGAGGCGCGCCTTCGTCTCTTCGCTCGGGTAGATGGCGGGGTCCTCGGCAAGATCCTCGTCGATGAGGCCCTCCTCGAGCGCCACGAGGTTGGGGGTCCCGAAGGCCGTGTAGTTCGAGATGTCGGCGGCCACCTGCGGCCAGAGGACGTAGTCGATGAAGGCCTCGGCGAGGGCCTTGTTGGGGGCGCCCTTGGGGATGGCGAGGCTGTCTACCCAGAAGTTCGTGCCCTCCTCGGGGATGACGTAGGCGTACGTGTCGCACTCGCACTCGTCCATGATCTGGAAGATGTCGCCAGAGTACTCGACCACGATGTCGGCCTCGCCGCGGGCCAGGATCTCCTGGCCGTCGTCCTGGGCGATGTAGATGACGTTGCTGCCGTGGTCGATGAGGAACTGGGCAGCCTCGTCGATGTCGGCGGCGCTCTCGCTGTTGGGGTCCTTGCCGACCATCAGCAGGCCCATGCCGAGCATGGCCGTGGTGTCCTGCAGCCACGCGACCGGACCGTCGTAGGCGAACAGGTCGGCCCACGAGGTGATCTCGCCCACCTTGTCGACGTTGTAGCCGATGCCGACCGTGCCCCACTGGTAGGGGATCGTGTACTCGTTGCCCGGGTCGAACGGCAGGTTCATGAACGTGGCGTCGAGGTTGCCGAGGTTCGCGAGCTTGCTGTGGTCGACCTTCTCCAGGAGCCCTTCCCGGATCATGGTGGGGACGTTGGCGTTGGTCGGCACGACGATGTCGTAGCCGGGGTTCCCCTGGCGCAGGCGCACCACCATGTCCTCGTCGGAGCCGTAGGTGTCGTAGATGACGCGCACGCCGCAGGCGGCCTCGAAGTTGGAGATGGTGTCGTCGGCCACGTAGGTGGCCCAGTTGTAGACGCTCAGGGTCTGGCCAGCGAAGCCGTCAGGGCAGGTCCAGTCCGTCTGGGCGGCCGCGACCGAGAAGACGGCGGCGGCGAGGCACGCAACGATGGTTCTACGCATCAGTCCTCCGACTTGCAAGCAGCGCCGCGCTGGCGCGGCTCCAGTTAGGCGGCAGGCGCTGGCCCGGAGTCGCTCGAGGCCCCTGCCGAAGCGTTCGTATGGCGAAGGTTAGCACCTGCGGCGACCAGCCGCCATGCCGCCACGGCGGCCCGTCAGCGACCGGAGGAGTTGACGACCCTATCGAGAATCGGGTCGGACAGCACCCGCCTGAGGACGTTGATGAAATGCGCGTCCGAGCCGACGAAGTAGCGGGTCCGCATCCGGCGCTCCGTCAGGGCTCGGTACACGGCGTGCGCCACCGCCTCCGGGCGCGTACCGTGCCTTGCGGCGAAGGCGGCCCCGGCCGCGAGGTCCTTGACGAGCCAACCGTAGTACTCGCGCGCCTTCGGCACCATCTCGTCCATGCGCGCGAGGCCCTCCCCGAGCGACTTCTCCCAGATGGGCGTGGCGATGCGGCCGGGCTCGACGACGGACACCTTGACCTTGTGGGGGGCGAGCTCGCGCCTGAAGGCGTCGGCGACGGCCTCCAGCGCGAACTTCGACGCCGCGTACGCGCCGAGGAGCCGCGAGGAGATGAGGCCGGAGACTGAGCCCACGAACACGAGCCGTCCCGGCCGCTCGCGCACGAGCGGGAGGAACGCCTGCGCGACGGCCACCTGACCGACGACGTTCACGTCGAGCTGGCGTCTGAGGTCCTCGAGCGGCAGGAACTCCATGGGACCCGCCACCGCGATCCCGGCGTTGTTGACTACGCCGTGGAAGTGGCCCCCGTCGAGCTCGGCGTTCACCCGCTCGGCGGCGGCCGCGACTTGGGCCTCGTCCGTGACGTCGAGGTAGAGGATCCTCAGCGCTCCCGAGTCGCCGAAGCGCTCATCCGCCTCCTTGCGCAACGACACGCCGTCTTCCTCACGGCGCACGCCCGCGTACACCGTGAACCCGCTTTCGAGCAGGCGAGAAACCACGGCCCGGCCGATGCCGGTGGAGGCTCCGGTGACGGCCACCACACGCCTGTGGCCGGAGTGACCACCATCTCCCACGTGCGTATCCTAACTGTTGCGTGAGGAACGAGAACGGGCTTCCGGGTCCGTGGCGCCGGGTCCTTCCCGGCACTGCTTCCGAAGAGCGGCACGTATGCCACGTAGACCCGGAAGCTCCCCAGCGGTCTATCAGGACTCGAGCTTGGGGCCGCGCCTTCTCAGCCCGGGCGCTACCATCGTCCGCCGTCTGGCCCGGGGTGAGGAACCCCTTCGGTCACCGGCCTCGGCCCGCTTGGCACGTGCCTCGAACCCCTACCGCTTCGCTATCAGGCTAAGCCGGGCCGCGGTGGCCGACCAGGGACCTAAGTCCTCCATGCTCGCTCACCCGTCAGTTCCATGCCCATGCCGGCGTGGTCGCGTCAGGCGTGGCCGCTCGCCGGCAGGACCGTTCCCGACGAGCCCTACCCCTGCCAGCTCTCGAACAGCTCCCGCATCTCCTGCGGCACGCGGACGGGCCGGTTCGTCTGGTAGTCGAACGTGACGGCCACCGCCTCCACCTCCGCCGCGACCTCACCACCGGCGAGCACTACCTGACGCATCGTCAGGCTGGTGTTGCCGATGCGCTCCACCCAGGTCTCCACGGTCACGCGCTCCCCGAGCCGCACCTGGCGCCGGTAATCGAGCGCGAGGCGCGCGAGGATGAAGCCGCCCGGCTTCACGCCGAGCCCGCGCATGAACTCGACCCGCCCTAGTTCGGCGTACGTGGCGTAGACGGCGTTGTTGATGTGGCCGAGAGCGTCCGTGTCGGCGAACCTTACCTGGATCTCGGTGCTGTGGCGCCTCACGCCCCGGCCTTCCCGCCGCGAGGGCGTCCAGCCGGCTCGGGCTGACACACGGGACAGTGGGTGGTGCCCCTCTGGCCCACGACGGAGCGCTCCATCTGGGTCCCGCAGCGGGGGCACGCCTCCCCGGCACGGCCGTAGGCGAGGAGCTGCCGCGCGTACTCTCCCGTTCCGCCATGCACGGTGCGGTAGTCGGACAGGGTCGTGCCCTGGGCGGCGACGGCCGCGGCGAGCACCTCGCGGATGGCGGCGTGCAGGGCCACGACCTGGTCGGCGCCGAGGCCGGCCGCGGGCGTGAGGGGGTGGATGCCGGCGCGCCAGAGGGCCTCGTCGGCGTAGATGTTGCCCACCCCCGCCACCGGCCGCTGGCTCAGGAGGTAGGTCTTGATCGGAGCCTGCGAGCGGGCGCAAGCGACCGCGAGGCTCGAGGCCGTGAAGTCGTCGCTCAGCGGTTCCGGCCCGAGGGCGGCCAGCGTGGGCAAGGTCGGGTAGTGGCCGGCGTCGACGACGAGGAAGCGCCCGAAGCGCCGCGGGTCGATGAAGTAGAGCGTGCCGGGGTCGCCGCCGGCGAGTTGGACCTTGACGCGCAGGTGGGTGGAGGAGCGCTGGTCGGGAGCGTGATCGGCGATCACCCCGGTCATGCCGAGG
>CAZVNY010000185.1:0-3682 GCA_964628785.1 uncultured Thiobacillus sp. | reverse complement strand
CCAGCATTGCTGTGCTGCGGGAGATCGGTGTGGATACCGGCGGCTCCAACGTACAGTTTGCCATCAACCCCCGGGATGGCCGCATGGTGGTCATCGAGATGAACCCCCGGGTGTCCCGCTCTTCCGCTCTGGCTTCCAAGGCCACCGGCTTCCCCATCGCCAAGGTGGCTGCCAAGCTGGCGGTGGGCTATACCCTGGACGAGCTGAAGAACGACATCACCGGTGGCCTCACCCCGGCCTCCTTCGAGCCGGCCATCGATTACGTGGTGACCAAGGTCCCGCGCTTCGCCTTCGAGAAATTTCCCCAGGCCAACGACAGGCTCACCACCCAGATGAAGTCCGTGGGCGAGGTCATGGCCATCGGCCGCACCATGCAGGAGTCCCTGCAGAAGGCCTTGCGAGGGCTGGAGACCGGCGCGGACGGTCTGGACGAAAAGACCACGGAAGAGTCCCGCATCAAATCCGAACTGGGCAATCCCGGGGCCGACCGTCTGTTCTATGTGGCGGACGCCTTCCGGGTGAGCATGAGTCTGGAGGAGATCCAGGCCATCAGCCACATCGACCCCTGGTTTCTAGCCCAGATAGAGGACCTGGTGCGCCAGGAAGCCGCCCTCAAGGGGCGCAAGCTGGTGGACCTGAGCCGGGACGAGCTCTTGATCCTGAAGCGCAACGGTTTTTCCGACCGGCGTCTGGCCACTCTGTTGGGCTGTAGCCAGCATGAGGTGCGCGCCCGGCGCTGGGCCCAAAACATCAACCCAGTCTACAAGCGGGTGGACACCTGCGCCGGCGAATTTGCCACGTCCACGGCCTATCTCTACTCCACCTACGAGGAGGAGTGCGAGGCCCAGCCCAGTACACGCAGGAAGGTCATGGTGCTGGGGGGTGGGCCCAACCGCATCGGCCAGGGCATCGAGTTCGACTATTGCTGTGTGCATGCCGCCCTGGCCCTGCGGGAGGACGGTTTCGAGACCATCATGGTCAACTGCAACCCGGAGACCGTCTCCACCGACTACGACACCTCGGATCGGCTCTACTTCGAGCCGCTGACCCTGGAAGACGTGTTGGAGATCGTACGCATCGAAAAGCCCTGGGGGGTCATCGTGCAGTACGGTGGCCAGACACCGCTGAAGCTGGCCCGGGACCTGGAGGCCAATGACGTGCCCATCATCGGCACCTCGCCGGACATGATCGACGCCGCCGAGGATAGGGAGCGCTTCCAGCTGATGCTCAACGCACTGGGTCTGTTGCAGCCGCCCAACCGCTGTGCCCGGGCCGAGGACGAGGCCATCAGCATGGCGTCCGAGATCGGTTATCCCCTGGTGGTGCGACCGTCCTATGTGCTGGGTGGGCGGGCCATGGAGATCGTGCGGGAAGAAGGTGATCTGCAACGCTACATGCGGGAGGCGGTCCTGGTCTCCAACGACTCCCCCGTGTTGCTGGACCGTTTCCTCAATGACGCCATCGAGGTGGACGTGGACGCCCTGTGTGACGGTGAGGATGTGCTCATCGGCGGCATCATGGAGCATATCGAGCAGGCCGGGGTGCATTCCGGCGACTCTGCCTGCTCCCTGCCGCCCTATAGTCTGTCCCAGGCGATCCAGGACGAGCTGCGCCGCCAGACCGTGGCCATGGCCCGGGCCCTGAACGTGGTGGGCCTGATGAACGTGCAGTTCGCCATCAAGGGGGATACCGTTTACGTGCTGGAGGTGAACCCCCGGGCCTCCCGTACGGTGCCCTTCGTGTCCAAGGCCACGGGCCGGCAACTGGCCAAGATCGCGGCCCGTTGCATGGCGGGTGCCAGCCTGCAGGCCCAGGGTGCCCTGGGTGAAATGATTCCGCCCTACTACTCCGTGAAGGAGGCGGTGTTCCCCTTCCGCAAGTTCAACGGCGTGGACCCCATCCTGGGGCCGGAGATGAAATCTACCGGTGAGGTCATGGGCGTGGGGGAGAGCTTTGGCGAAGCCTTCCTCAAGGCCCAATATGGCTCCAGTGTAAAGCTGCCCCGGTCGGGCAATGTCTTCATTTCCGTGCGTGACCCGGAACATCCCCAAGTGGCGGAGATCGCCCGGCATCTGCACGAGCTGGGATTCAAGCTGTTTGCCACCAGCGGCACGGCCCGGGCCATCGACGTGGCCGGCGTGCCCGTGTCCAGAGTGAACAAGGTGGCGGAGGGGCGTCCCCACATCGTGGACATGATCAAGAACAAGGACATCCACCTGATCATCAATGTGGTGGAAGACAAGCGCGCGGTGATGGACTCCTTCGCCATCCGGGCCGCCGCCCTGGCTCAGAACATCCCGTATTTCACCACGCTGGCCGGCGCCAAGGCCGCCTGTCTGGGCATGAAGAACCGACGGGATATCACCGTTTATCGCTTGCAGGAATTGCATCAGCGTCTACATTGACGCGTTCATGGCCAAGCAATATCAGAGGTAAACATGAAGAAGGTTCCCCTGACCGTGGTGGGTGCGGAACAACTGCGCAACGAACTGCACCGCCTTAAAACCGTGGAACGTCCCACTGTCATCGAGGCCATTGCCGAGGCACGCTCCCACGGCGATCTCTCGGAGAACGCGGAATACGATGCGGCCAAGGAGAAGCAGGGCTTCGTCGAGGGACGTATCCGGGAATTGGAGGGCAAGCTGGCCAATGCCCAGATCATCGATCCCCGCCATCTGGATGTGGATGGACGCATCGTCTTCGGGGCCACCGTGGAACTGGTGGATGCGGAGACCGGGGACGAGGTGAAGTACCAGATCGTGGGCGAGGACGAGGCGGACATCAAATTGGGCAAGATCTCCGTAATCTCCCCCATCGCCCGGGCCCTCATCGGCAAATATGCCGGCGATGTGGCGGACGTCCAGGCGCCAAGCGGTTTGCGACACTACGAGATCCTGGACGTACACTACATCTGATGGGCAGGGGTGAGCCAAAAAACCCCACGATACAGTTTCCATAACCCGCTCACCCCCTCGCACGGTTCATGAAGCGCTTGCCCGACCTGCTTGCCGCCTGGAGTGTTGCACTCTGGGTGGGTGGGCTGTGGGCCGTGGGCTATCTGGCCGCCCCGGTGCTGTTCTACAACCTGGAGGATGCCAGGCTGGCCGGCTCCGTGGCGGGCAGGATGTTCGTCTGGATGGCCTGGGTGGGGATGGTCTGCGGCGCCTGGCTGTTGCTGCATCGACTTGCCCGCAACGGTACTGGCGCCCTGAAACAGGTCTTCTTCTGGATCGCCCTGGCCATGCTGCTGCTGACCGTGGCTCAGCACTTTGGCATCCGCCCCGTATTGGAGGGGCTCAAGGTTCAGGCCCTGCCCAAGGATGTGATGGAGAGCCTGTTCCGGGACCGCTTCCAGACCTGGCACGGCATCTCCAGCATTGTCTACCTGTTGCAGAGCCTCCTGGGCCTAGTCCTGGTGGCGCGCCAGGGGGGCCGCTAGTGCATGCGGGCGGTCCTGGGGGAGTCCTTGCGGGAAACTATGCGGCTGGGCTTGGGGAAATGCTGAACAAATCCATGGTTGTCATTGCAAGCACAGTGCGGCACTCCACAATCCATGCGCAAGCAATGACTCCTGGATCGCCACGTCGCTGCGCTCGTCGTGATGACGGATTTAACAAGCATTTGCTTAGAGGGTGTTTACAAAATTATATTAGAATAACGGCCTTATTTCTTTCTGAGGAAA
>CAZVNY010000184.1:0-3695 GCA_964628785.1 uncultured Thiobacillus sp. | reverse complement strand
GTAGTACTCGGTGATCCACACCATGGCGGCGGTGAGGATCAGGCCGATGACGGCGGCCAGATACAGACTCATGGCGGACACGGGTTCGGTCATGTCGGACACGATGACGCCTTCCGGGAACATCATGGTGGTGATGGGGTAGAAGGCGATGAGGGCGATGACGCCGGACACGGCCAGACCACGGTAGAGGGCATTCATGATCTTGCCGCCCTCCCGCGCCTTGACGAAGAACGAGCCGACGATGGAGGCGATGATGGACACCCCACCCAGCACCAGGGGATAGATCACCGCATTGGTGGCGGACAGACCCGTCACCATGAGGCCACCCAGCAGCATGGTGGCGATGATGGTCACCGCATAGGTCTCGAACAGGTCCGCGGCCATGCCGGCGCAGTCGCCCACGTTGTCCCCCACGTTGTCGGCGATCACCGCCGGGTTGCGCGGGTCATCTTCGGGAATACCCGCTTCCACCTTGCCCACCAGGTCGGCACCCACGTCGGCACCCTTGGTGAAGATGCCGCCGCCCAGTCGCGCGAAGATGGAGATCAGGGAACCACCAAAGCCCAGCCCCACCAGGGCGTGGATAGCATCACCGCTTTCCATGCCGGTACCGGTGAGCACGGCGTAGTAGCCCGCCACGCCCAGGAGACCCAGCCCCACCACCAGCAGGCCGGTGATGGCGCCACTGCGAAAGGCCACATTCAGGGCGGCGTTCAGGCCCTGATGCGCCGCCTGGGCGGTGCGGATGTTGGCGCGCACGGAGACGTTCATGCCGATGAAGCCGGCAGCACCGGAGAGGATGGCACCCAGGGCAAAGCCAATGGCCGTGGTCCAGGACAGGAACAGGCCGATGAGCACGAAGAGCACCACCCCCACCATGCCGATGGTGGTGTACTGGCGTTTCAGATAGGCCTGCGCCCCCTCCTGCACGGCGGCGGCAATGGCCCGCATACGGTCGTTGCCCGTGGGCAGGCCGTTGATCCAGCCAATGGACACCACCCCGTAGGCGATGGCCAGGGCCCCCGCCACCAGGGCAAACATCAATCCTTCATTCATCATCTATCTCCTTGAACAGCCACATGATTTGCAAATGACACCCGGTGCGCCCCTCCTCCGGTCGCAGCCTGGCTTATTTTGTTACCGCCCCGCATCCATCCTTGTCTTGCTCTCTTTTCCGATCCTTTTGCCTGATTTTATTCCCGACCAATGGCCAGACCACCTACGAAACGGGTACCCGGCACGAAACCGAAGATCTCGTCCAGCCCCAGTTCCCGAATCAGGCTGTCCACCGCCGCCTGACCATGCTCCTTCTGCACTTCCGAGAGGATGAGCTTGGCGGAGTTGGCGTTGTAGAAACCGCCGAAGTCCGCCTGCACCTTCAGCATCTGACGCGCACGATCCAGGGTCATCTTCGTTGCACGGCCTGCAGGGGCAGCGGCGACTGCAGGCAGGGCGCCCCGCCCGTCAGCCCCGTCCTGCTGCGTCTCCGCTCGTCTGCGCTCAGAGTTTGAACTCGGGCAGCTTCTTCGCCACCGGCTTGTTCTTCAGGGTCACGTACACCGGCAGACCGTTCTCGTACTTGGGATAGTCCTCGCCCTGGATCAGGCCGGTCAGATAGTTGCGGCACTTGTCGGTGATGCCGTAGCCGTCCTTGCTGATGAAGTCCCGGGGCATGAATTTTTCCACGTTGGCCACATCCTTCAGGTCGGCCATGCCCAGCTTGTACTTGTAGGGCGTGTCGGACAGCCGCACGATGGTGGGCATCACCGAGTTGTGACCCTTCACCGCCAGCTCCACGGCCTTCTTGCCCAACTCGTAGGCCTGCTTCACATCGGTCTTGGAGGCGATGTGACGGGCAGCTCGCTGCAGATAGTCGGCCACGGCCCAGTGGAATTTGTAGCCATGGGCATCCTTGATCATGTTGGCCACCACCGGGGCGGCGCCCCCCAGCTGGGCATGCCCAAAGGCGTCCCGGGTACCCTGCTCGGCCAGAAACCTGCCGTCCGGGTAGTGGCAGCCTTCGGATACCACCACGGTGCAGTAGCCATGCTCCTCCACCTTTTTCTTGACGGTGGCGAGGAATTTCTTCTGGTCGAACTCGATCTCGGGGAACAGCACCACCACGGGGATACCGTAGTCCGCCACCAGACCACCGGCAGCGGCAATCCAGCCGGCATGGCGCCCCATGACCTCCACGACGAAGATCTTGGTGGAGGTCTTGGCCATGGAGCGCACATCGAAGGAGGCCTCCAGGGTGGAGACCGCGATGTACTTGGCCACCGAACCGAAGCCCGGGCAGCAATCGGTGGTGGGTAGGTCGTTGTCCACGGTCTTGGGCCCGTGGATGGCCTGGATGGGGTAGCCCATGGCCTCGGAGAGCTGGGAAATCTTGTAGCAGGTGTCAGCGGAATCACCGCCGCCGTTGTAGAAAAAGTAGCCGATGTTGTGCGCCTTGAACACCTCGATCAGGCGCTCGTACTCCCGCTTGTTGGCCTCCAGGCTCTTGAGCTTGTAGCGGCAGGAACCGAAGGCGCCGGAGGGGGTGGTGCGCAGGGCGGCGATGTCCGCATCGGACTCCTTGCTGGTGTCGATGAGGTCCTCGGTCAGGGCGCCGATGATGCCGTTGCGGCCGGCATAGACCTTGCCGATGACATCGGCATGCTTGCGCGCGGTCTCGATGACGCCGCAGGCGGAGGCGTTGATGACGGCGGTCACACCACCGGATTGGGCGTAGAACGCGTTCTTTTTCTTGGCCATGCTGTATCTCTCCTATACAACAAAAGGCGCGGTTGCCCGCGCCCTGTGATCACGAATTCATTGACTGCCGCTGCCAGCTTCCCCCCGGCGCCTGGCGTCTTCCTCTTCCTGCATCTTGAGCAGGCTGATGACGCAGTCACCCAGGTTGTCGTAGGTCTCCCGGCCGGTACCGAAACGGTCCTTCACCGAGTAGTAGAACATGGCCCGGTACTCGGCCGGACCCGTACGGGACAGGACGAAGGCACAGTCCCCCACAACCCAGAACAAGGCAGGACAAACCGTCAACTCCCGATCGGCATGAGACAGACGGATTTCCGTCTCCGCCTCCTTGATCTCCACCGCATCCGCTGCCTGGACGCCAAAGCGCTCCTGCAGGGTGGAACGCACCAGCTTGATGTCCGCCGCGGAGAACTCGGGAATCCCACTCATGGCTTAATTCTTGACGGCATCCAGACCGCTGAACACGGCAGCGGTAATGCTGTCCACGGAACCCACGCCGGAGACCCTGACATACCTGGGTGCAGCGGTATCGCCGGTGGCGGCCCAGTCACCGTAGAACTTCACCAGGGGCTCGGTCTGGGCGTGGTACACGTCCAGACGCTTCTTCACCGTCTCTTCCTTGTCGTCGTCCCGCTGGATCAGGTCTTCGCCGGTGACGTCGTCCTTGCCTTCCATCTTGGGCGGGTTGAAGACCACGTGATAGGTGCGGCCGGAGGCCACGTGCACGCGGCGGCCGGACATGCGCTTGATGATCTCCGCGTCGGGCACGTCGATCTCCACCACGGCATCGATGGGCACGCCGGCGGCCTTCATGGCCTCGGCCTGGGGGATGGTGCGGGGGAAGCCGTCGAACAGATAGCCGGCCTTGCAGTCGTCCTGGGTCAGGCGCTCCTGCACCATACCGATGATGATGTCGTCGGATACCAGGCCACCGGCAT
>CAZVNY010000183.1:0-3701 GCA_964628785.1 uncultured Thiobacillus sp. | reverse complement strand
CCAGGGGTTGACAAAGTATAAGCAAATATTGTGCCTTTTTCTATTTTCCCCGCAGGAATCAGGGCTTACGTTCAGCATGGCAGAACCGGGGCCTGGCTACCGGCTGACAATGTAAAAAAAACCGACACTAGCGTGGAAATTTCATTGCTGTTCGGGTTCTGGTCCGCGCAGACCCATCCAGGCCTTGTAGGCCAGATGGGGCAGGAGCAGGTGGGGTGGCATGCGCAGGGCATGGGCACGCACATAGAGGGCGAATTCCGCCAGGGCCTGGCCGGGGCGGTGGCCATCGCCATGGAAGGCGCCAAGGCCCCGCAGGAACAGGGCATCCCGCAGGGGCCACAGGGCCGGGGCGCGGCTGGCCCGGCTGGCGGCCAGCAGGCTGTCCGGTACCGGGGTGTGCAGCAATCGCTGGCCGTAGCGCAGGGCCAGGGCCAGGGGGCCCTGCAGCTGCAGCTCCCCCGCCCGTTGCCACAGCGCGTCCCACCAGCCCGCATCCCGGGCGCCATGGCGCAACAGGGCATCCAGGTCCACCAGGTCCCGCAGGGCGTGGTGCCACTCGCCTTCGTGGAACAGATGCGTGGCGGAGTGCAGCACCAGGTCCGCCAGACAGGGCACCTGCAGGGTCTGGAAGCCGGGCAGGGGCTCGGCGGCGGCGAGGACCTTGTGGGGCTGGGTCTTGATGCGGGCGGTCTCCGGCAACAAATTGTGGTGTACGTCCAGGGCCGTCTGGCGACGGATATGGACCAGGGGGGGCAGTTCGTGCATCCACCGGCGGTAGTAGCGCTGGTCGTAGGCGGAATGCTGATGGCCGTGCCAGCCGTGCAGGCGCAGCTGACCTTCCGCCTGGGACAACAGGGCCTTGGGCACCAGGATGTCGATGTCGCTGAAGATGCGGCCCCGGGCCGGGGGCAGATCCGCTAGGGCGTAGGCCGCCCCCTTGAGCAGGAGCACCGGCTGGCCCAGGCCGGCGAGGGCCTGCTCCAGCTTGCGCGCCTCCCAGGCCACGGCGCGCAATTGCCGCGCGGCCACGCTGCGGGCGCCCTGGAACCAGGACTGCACCTGTCTGGGCAGGGGCAGTGCCCGCTCTTCCGCCTGCAGGGCCAGGCGGGACAGCAGTCCAGCCTGGCGGGCCTGGGGCAGGAGACTGTCCCAGGCGGCCAGATCCAGGTCCGCCATGCGCCGGGGATCGTGCAGCACGGCCAGCAGGGTGCGGCAGGCGGGGGTCAGGTGAGAGTGATGTGGAGGGTAATGTGCAGGCTCATGCAGCCAGCTCCGCAAACAGCTCCAGGGCGTCCGGCAGCCGGCTGTAGGTGAAATCCCGGCATTCGCAGGCGTCCATGAGCGTGGTGACCAGCTGGAAGCCCAGGGGGCCCAGCAGGCTGTAGTTGAAGGCATGGCTGGCCAGGTGCAGGAAGGCTGCGGACTTGGCGTGGGGGGTGAAGCCCGCCTGGGCCTGGGCCTGCCAGCGGGGAAAGACGATCCAGGCGGGCCGCACCGGGGTGGCGACCCGCTTCAGGCTCAGGGTGCTGGGGCGCAGGTGGGCCACGCTGCCCTTGTGGGTATCGTGGGCCACCTGCCCCATGACGGCATGGCTGGAATGGTTCTGGATCAGGTCGATGGAGGCGTTCTTCAGGCTCACCGGCCGGGCCAGGCCGTAGAGCAGGCCATCCTCCCGGTCGATGAGGGCGATCTCATCGGAAAGCAGGCGCCAGCCGTCCAGCATGAGGGCGGCGGTGAGGGTGCTTTTGCCCGCCCCCGGGTCGCCGGGCATGATCAGGGCCCGGTCGTTGCGCTCCAGCACGGCGGCATGGAGCATGAGGTAGTGGTGGGCATGGCCAGCGATGCACCAGTTCATGCCCCACTCCAGCATGGCGAAGGCCTGGTCCAGGGGCAGGGGTTTGAAGGGGGTATGGCCGTCCAGCCAGAATTGCACCTGGGGTCTGTAGAGGCGACGGGGCCCGTGCAGGGCATCGATGCGCACATGGAAGTCGGCAAAGGGCCCTTCCGCCAGGGAGAAATCCCCATACAGCCGGGACAGCCCCTTGGCGACGTCATGCAGCCGGCTCTTGATGTGGAAGGTGAAGGGTCCGGTGACGATGGGCAGGCCTGTGAGCAGGCGCGCCTTGATCTCCGCCAGGGACAGGTCCTTCAGCTGCATGCCTGGGCTTCCACGGCTTCCACGCATTCGTGGCGCTCCAGCACGCGCAGGATCTCCGCCAGAGCGGACTGCATGGCGCCATCGGCAAGGGGGGTGTCCAGCTGCTGGTTCAGGCCCGCCGCCAGGCTGGCTGCTGGCATGGGGCCAGTGTCGAGCAGGAGATCCAGTACCGCCAGGGCGGCCTCGGACAAGCGCAGGGTCTCCCCCGTGCCGCTGTGATACAGCACCCAGTCCTCGCCCCCGTGCCAGCGCTGGAACTCCACCCCCGGAGGGATGCGGTAGCAGGGGACAGCGCTCATGCCCGTCCCGGCCAACGTCCGGCGGTGACCCGTTCCCGCCCGGCCAGATCCCGCAGGGTGGCGATGTCCGCGAAGCCGGCACGGGCCATCTCTCGGGCACAGGCCGCTGCCTGGTCCCAGCCATGTTCCAGCAGCAACCAGCCCCCCGCGGCGAGAAACGCGGGGGCCCGGGCGATGATGTGCTGCATGGCATCCAGGCCATGGGGCCCGGAGACCAGGGCCTGTCGGGGCTCATGGCGGAGATCGCCCTGCTGCAGATGGGGGTCCTGCAGGGCGATATAGGGGGGGTTGGAGACGATCATGGCGAAGCTCGGGCTGTCCAGGCCATCATACCAATCACTTTGCACGAACCGCAGCCGGTCCGCCCCCAGGCGCCGGGCGTTGTCCCGGGCGATTGCCAACGCGGCGGGGCTTGCGTCCGTGGCCGTGACCTGGCAGTCCGGCCGGGCCAGGGCCAGGCTGATGGCGATGCAGCCGCTGCCGGTGCCCAGGTCCAGGATGCGTGTGGGTCGCTCCTGCGGCAGGCGCTCCAGGGCGGCCTCCACCAGCAGTTCGGTGTCCGGCCGGGGGATGAGCACGTCGGGGGAGACCTTGAAGGAGCGGCCATAGAATTCCCTTTCCCCCAGGATGTAGGCCAGGGGCTCGCCCCGGGTGCGGCGACGGACCTGGGCCTCGACGGCCTGCAACTGCTCAGGTGGGAGCAGGTCCCGGTCATGGGCGATGAGCCAGGTCCGGTCCACGTCCAGGGCCCGGGCCAGGAGGAGCTGGGTCTCCAGACGGGCGTCGGCCCGCGTCAGGTTCAGGGCCGCCTGCAGACGGCTGCTGCCTTCTGCCAGGAGGTCAGCCACGGAACAGGCCTGCGGCTGGCCAGCCGCAGGCATGGCGTGGGCCGTCCCGGCCACCTTCAGGCCTCTCCTGCCAGGGCGGCGAGCTGCTCGGCCTGGTGCTCGCTGGTGAGGGTGGTGATGAGCTCGTCCAGGTCTCCGTCCATGACGGCGCCGATCTTGTACAGGGTGAGGTTGATGCGGTGGTCCGTGACCCGGCCCTGGGGGAAGTTGTAGGTGCGGATGCGGTCGGAACGGTCGCCGCTGCCCACCAGGCTCTTGCGCGTGCTGGCCTCCCGGGCGTGGGCCTCCTGTTCCTGCCGGTCCTTGAGGCGGGCGGCCAGCACCTGCATGGCCTGGGCCTTGTTCTGGTGCTGGGAGCGGCCTTCCTGGCATTCCACCACCAGGCCCGTGGGCAGG
>CAZVNY010000182.1:0-3773 GCA_964628785.1 uncultured Thiobacillus sp. | reverse complement strand
GGGGGCGGTTGCGGGTATCAGGCTGCCGTGCTCTCCCGCCTGGCCCGGGAGGTCGTCAGCCTGGAGCGCATCACCAAGCTGGTGGGCAGGGCGCGTCAGACCCTGCGTGCACTGCGCATCAACAATGTGCTCATGAAGAACGTGGATGGCAGCGAGGGTTATCCGGCCGGGGCACCCTACGATGCCATCGTCGTAGCGGCAGCCATGCCCTACATCCCCGAGGCCCTGAAACAGCAGCTCAAACCTGGCGCTCGCCTGGTGGCCCCAGTGGGGGCGGGGGACAGCCAGCGTCTGGTGTTGGTGGAGGCCCTGGCGGAGGGTGGCTTCAGTGAAAAGACCCTGGAGCCGGTGAAGTTTGTGCCCTTGTTGGCCGGAGTGACTTGAAGGAAGGCAGGGCGCCGGGAAGGCGCGTTGTCTCCCTGCTGGGATTGCTGGCGGCCTCTCTGCTGCTGAATACTCTGGGAGGCTGTGGCAGCAGCCGCTATCCCGCGCCCGTACGGGAGGCCGGCATCAAGACTCGCCCGACAGCAGAGGCACGGCGTCTGCCCCCTGGCCTCCCCGGTCACTACCGGGTACAGCCAGGTGACACCCTGTACAAGATTGCTTTTGAACGTGGTCTGGATTTTCAGGCCCTGGCCCGATGGAACGATCTGGCCAATCCGGATCAGATCCAGGCCGGCGCACTGTTGCGCCTCAGCCCCCCCAGGATTTCGAAGACCCGAGAGCATGGGGCACGCACCACAACGGTCAGTATCCATGCCCCCTCCTCAGGGGCGGGCATCTCCGCTGCAGCCATACCCGATGTCCCGCCAGGGCTGTGGAACTGGCCTGCACAAGGCCCCCAGCTCACGCGTTTTGATGGCGGGCTCAGCAAGGGCATCGACATTGCCGGCCGGCAGGGCCAGATGGTGCGGGCCGCCGCCCCAGGTAGGGTGGCCTATACCGGAGCCGGCTTGCGGGGCTATGGAAAACTCATCATCATCCGACACGGCAGCACCCTTTTGTCCGCCTATGCCCACAATGCGCGCATCCTGGTGAGAGAGGGACAGGATGTGGCCCAGGGCCAGATCATCAGCGAAATGGGTGATACCGACACAGACCGGATCAAGTTGCATTTCGAGATCCGGGAATTTGGCAAGCCAGTGGACCCACTGAATTATCTGCCAAACCCAGGCCTCCCTCCGGTCTGAGGCCAGGCCCCGAAAAGGGAGAGCTATGCAGGACGAAGATCATCTCGGGCCGGATGAAACGCTGGAACAACTGGATGACGCCCAGCTGGCAGACAGCAAGGCATCGTCCTATGCCGATTCAGCGTTTGAGTATGACGAGCTGCCGGACGTCACCCAGATGTACCTGAACGAGATCGGCCGGGAGGCATTGTTGAACCCGGACGAGGAACGAGAGCTGGCCATGAGGGTGCGTCAGGGGGACTTCGATGCCCGTCAGAAGATGATCGAGCACAACCTGCGCCTGGTGGTGAATATTGCCAAACGCTATATCAACCGCGGTCTGTTCCTGCTGGACCTGATCGAGGAAGGCAATCTGGGTCTCATGCATGCCCTGGACAAATTCGAGCCGGAGCGGGGCTTCCGTTTTTCCACCTATGCCACCTGGTGGATCCGCCAGAACATCGAGCGGGCCATCATGAATCAGTCCCGCACCATCCGTCTGCCGGTGCACATCATCAAGGAGCTCAACATCTTCCTGCGGGCCCAGAGGCATCTGGAGGTACATGGCCTGCCGGATGCCGGGCCCGACGAGATCGCCAACCTCACCGGCAGACCCCTGGACGAAGTACGCCGCATCATGGCCCTGAATGAGCGCGTGGCGTCTCTGGATGCGCCGCTGGACATCGATTCCTCCCTGTCCATCGGCGAGGCCATTGCCGACGAAAATGCGGTATTGCCGGAAGAGATGCTGCAGATGTTGCAGGTGGAGCACTACGTGCGGGAATGGCTGGTGGAATTACCCGAGCGTCACCGCTGGGTCATCGAACGCCGCTTCGGCCTCAACAACCAGGACATCTCCACCCTGGAGGAACTGGCCGAACACCTGAGCATCACCCGGGAGCGGGTGCGCCAGATCCAGCTGGAGGCCCTGCAGTCCCTGCGTCGCATCCTGCGCCGGCGGGGCATGTCCAAGGAGGGGCTGCTCTGATGCCCACCGGCCTGGACTGGCAGCGCATCGACACGGTTTTGCTGGACATGGACGGCACCCTGCTGGACCTGCACTACGACAACCATTTCTGGCAGGTCTACGTGCCGGAAAAGTTCGCCCAGCAGCATGGCGTGTCCTATGCCGAGGCCCACGCCGAGTGTTTTCGCCGCTATGACGCCAAGACCGGTACCCTGGACTGGTACTGTGTTGACTTTTGGAGCGAGCAACTGGAGCTGGACATCGTGCAGCTGAAGCAGGAGGTTTCCCACCTCATAGCGGTGCATCCGGATGTACCCGAGTTTCTCGCCGCCCTGCGCCAGGCCGGCAAGCGGGTGGCCCTGGTGACCAACGCCCATCGCAAGAGCCTGAACCTGAAGATGGGGCGTACCGGCCTGGGTGTGCATTTCGACGCCATGCATGTCTCCCATGAATACGGCCTGGCCAAGGAGGATCCGGCCTTCTGGGCCGCTCTGCCACGCAATGAGCCTTTTGACCCAGGACGCACCTTGCTGGTGGATGATAGCCTTCCAGTTTTACGCTCCGCGCGCCAGGCAGGTATTGGCCATCTACGGGCCGTGCTGCAGCCGGACACCCGTCAGCCGGACAGGGATGTGGGTGAATTCGCCGCCATCCGACACTTCAAGGAAATCATGCCGTGAGTAGGAATGTGAGCCCCCAGGACCTGCAGGGCCTGAGACGTTGTTTTCTTTTTGCGGGGCTGGAGGACGACCAGTTCCAGGAGGTCCTGAATCATGCCAGCACCGTGGATCTGCCCCAGGGACACATCCTTTTCAACCAGGGGGATCCGGCCAATGCCTTCTATTGGGTGGCCGAGGGTGTGATCCGACTGTACCGGGCCTCACCCCAGGGTGACGAAAAGGTCATCGAGCTGGCCGGTCCCAACCGCCTGTTCGCCGAGGCCGTGCTGTTCATGGGCGGACTCTATCCGGTGAATGCGGCCGCCCAGGTACACGCTCGCCTGGTGGCCATAGATGGCCGTACCTTCAAGGAATGGCTGGCCAAGGACGCGCGTCGCTGCTTCCCCTTGCTGGCGGGCATGAGCTCCCGCCTGCACAAGCTGGTGAACGAGATCGACCGTTTAACGTTGATGAAGGGCTCGGACCGCCTGCTGCAGTACCTGCTGGACCATTCCGACCCGGATGAGACCGGACGACAGCGGGTGGAATGGGAGGCCCCCAAGCAGGTCATCGCCTCCCGCATCGGGGTCAAGCCGGAGACCCTGTCCCGGCTGCTGCACAAGCTCAACGATCAGGGCTGTATCGAGCTGGATGGGGATGTCCTGTACGTGAAGGACGCCGCGCGTCTGCTCCAGGGGGGGCTGGACTAATCTCCCAGGAGCAGGGCCGCGGCAACCCGGCGGCCTTCCGCCGCCAGGATGTTGTAGGTGCGGCAGGCCGCCTGTGTATCCATGATCTCCACGCCGATGCGGGCCTTGATCAGGCCCTTGTATATACCGGGAGATGGAAAGCGCTGGCGCCGGCCGGTACCCAGCAGCACGATCTCCGGCGCCCGCAGGGTCAACACGTCGAAATCCCTGCTGTGCAGCGTTGACCAAGCCTCGGCCCAGGGACTGATCAGCTCTTCCGGCAGCACCA
>CAZVNY010000181.1:0-3792 GCA_964628785.1 uncultured Thiobacillus sp. | reverse complement strand
TGAAGCCAAACATGCCCGTGCGCACCAATTCCTGGTCTGCGCCCATGAGCCTGGCCGTCAGGGTGGCAGTGAAGGTCCCCACCAGGGCCGCGCTGGCAAACAACAGGGAATTGCTGGCGATCCCCACGAGGAAAAGCAGGCCGGTATAACTGTTGTTCTGGAACATCACCTGGCCCATGCCACGCAGAACGCTGTCTGCCAGGATGGGCAGCTGAGACAGGGGATCTTGTGGCGGCCCCTCACCCGGGATTTCCAGGCCTGATGCCGATAAGCGAAACGTCATTGAGACTGCTCCGCGGCAGGGCGGCCAGACCAGGACATGCATGTGGACTGTCAGGGACTTGTGTCGTCGCCCGGCAAGACCCATGGAACTGCCATTCTCTGGCCGTATCGACCCGGGTGTACTCAGAGGCGCAAATGCGGGTCGGGCGGATCATGTGGCGGAGAGGGCGGGATTCGAACCCGCGGTGGGCTATTAACCCACACACGCTTTCCAGGCGTGCGACTTAAACCACTCATCCACCTCTCCGTAAGGGCCGGGAGGATACACGCGGCGCCCCCTGGAGGCAAGGCGCGCTAGAATGCGGCCACGCATAACGCCCATGCCGTTCATACCCGTCTAGTTCATGCCCGTCCCCCCCTTTGCTGGTTGTCTCTCCGTGGTCGTGCCGGTGAAAAACGAGGCCGACAATATCGAGCCTCTCATCCCGGAAATCGTGGCGGCCCTGGCAGGCGTGCAGGACTGGGAGATCATCTATGTGGATGACGGCAGCGAAGACGCCACCCCGGATGAGTTGCTGCGCATGGCCCGGGACATACCCCGGCTGCGCATCCTGCGCCATGCACGCAGCTGCGGCCAGAGCACGGCCATACACACCGGTGTCCTGGCGGCCCGGCATGCCTGGATCGCCACCCTGGATGGCGACGGCCAGAATGACCCGGCAGACATCGGCAAGCTGCTGACGCGACTGCAAAACGCGCACCCCGAGGAAAACCTGCACATGCTGGTGGGTTGGCGGGTCCACCGCCGGGACAGCTGGCTGCGTCGCCTTTCTTCCCGCGTCGCCAATGGCGTGCGCGCTGGTCTGCTGCGGGACGCCACACCGGATACCGGCTGCGGTCTGAAGCTGTTCGGTCGCGACACCTTTCTGCGCCTGCCCTATTTCGACCACATGCACCGCTTTCTGCCAGCCCTGGTGCAGCGCCACGGGGGCCGGGTGGAGTCGGTGGTGGTCAACCATCGTCCCCGCCAACGGGGCACGTCCAAATATGGCGTACACAACCGCCTGTGGGTGGGTATCGTTGACTTGATCGGGGTGAGCTGGCTACTGCGGCGGGCCAAGCAGCCGGATGTACAGTACATCCGCTGAGACCGGGGCGCCTGCCGTGACACTGCGCATCCTCATCAAGGGACTCCTGCTCATCACCAGCCTGGTCCTGCTGGCACTCCTGTTGCAGGCACTGGAACCGGAGCACATGTTGAGTGCGGCATGGATAGACAGCCAGGTCCGGGGTCAGGGGGTTCGCGGTGAGCTGGTCTTTCTCGCCGTCACCGCCGCCACCACCGCAGTGGGCTTTCCCCGTCAGCTGCTGGCCTTTCTCGGAGGCTATGCCTTCGGCTTCGTGCTGGGCAGCGTGCTGGCCCTGGGTGGCACCCTGACCGGTGCCCTGCTGGCTTTCTTCTACGCACGCTTTCTGGGCCGCAGTCTGCTGCAGCATCGTTTATCCGGACGCATCCGCAAATTGGACGACTTCCTCTCCGGGCACCCCTTCGATATGGCCCTGATCATCCGGCTGCTGCCCGTGGGCAACAACATGGTTACCAACCTGGTGGCCGGGGTGAGCAGCGTGGCCGCCCTGCCCTTTCTGGCGGGGAGCGGCCTGGGCTATTTACCCCAGACCCTGGTCTTCGCCCTGGCTGGCAGCGGCGTGCACTTCGCCCCCGGCCTGCGCCTGACCCTGGCGGTGCTGCTCCTCCTGTTTTCCAGTCTGCTGGGGGCATGGCTCTATCGTCGTCATCGGCAGGCTGCGGCCTTGGCCCTGGACCCCGATGGGGATTCGGAAAGACCCCGCTGACACGCGCCGCCTGAGCGTGAGTCCGATAAACCGCGCACAGGCCCGGGCGAGACCAAGGCCCCCCGCCCACCCAGACAGGGGTGACTGGCTCATCTGGCTTGCCATTCTGGGACTATTGACCCTGGCGGCCCTGTTTGCCCGGGGCCCGGTACCCGTGGATGAAACACGTTACCTGGGCGTGGCCTGGGAGATGTGGCAGCGGGGAGACTTTCTCGTGCCCTTCAAGAATGGCCAGCCCTACAGCCACAAACCCCCCCTGCTGTTCTGGCTGATCCACGCCGGCTGGGCCGTCTTCGGCGTCAACGACTGGTGGCCCCGTCTGCTGGCCCCCGGCCTGGCCCTGATCAATACCTGGTTCACCTGGCAATTGGCCCGGCGCTTCTGGCCCGGCATGCCCCAGGCGGCCCGTCTGGCTCCCTTGATCCTGCTCTCCACACTGTTGTGGCTGGTGTATGCCCAGGCCTTGATGTTCGACATGCTCATCACCAGCTGCGCCTTGCTGGGCCTTCTTGCCCTGGTGCGAGCAAGTCAGGCCAGGGGTGGGTCCGGCTATTGGTGGAGCGTATATGGGCTGGCCCTGAGCCTGGGGGTCCTGGCCAAGGGCCCCGCCATCCTGGTGCACCTGCTGCCTGCAGCCCTTCTGGCCCCCTGGTGGGGAGGCATGCGCAACCATGGGCGCTGGTATGGCGGCCTCCTGCTGGGCCTTTTGCTGGGGGTGAGCCTGGCCCTGGTCTGGGCCATCCCCGCCGGCATGCACGGTGGAGCGGCCTATCAGCAGGCCATCTTCTGGGGGCAGACTGCGGACCGCATGGTGAGCGCCTTTGCCCATGAACGCCCCTTCTGGTGGTATCTGGCCACCCTGCCCCTGTTCTTCTTTCCCTGGCTGGCTTGGCCCGGCCTGCTCACCCGTCTGGGGACAAGTCTCAGGGGCCATGGAGGGGATGCCGGCCTGCGCTTCATCCTGGTCTGGCTAGGCACCGGCCTGCTGATCTTTTCAGCCATCAGCGGCAAGCAACCCCACTACATCCTACCTGAGGCCCCTGCCCTGGCCCTGCTCATGGCCTTCGCCCTGGCCCGGGGCAAGGTCGTGGGGCGCCCCTTTATCCCCGCCCTGGGGCTCATGGCACTGGGTGTGGCGATGAGCTGGCTGGCCTTGCAGCCGGGGAAAAGCGACTGGACCGCCAGCCTGCCCCCATGGTGCGGCACCGGCTTCATCCTGGGGGGCCTGGCCCTGTGGTACCCGTTGCACCGGCCCAGCACCCTGGCCAGGGTGCGCTGGATCACCGCGGTCATGCTGGCCTGCACCCTGTGGTTGCTGTTGGTATTCCTGCCGCCCCAGGCACCCGGTTTTGATATGGCCTCCATGGGACGGCAGCTGGCCCGGTTGCAGGCCCAGGGTTACGCCGTTGCCCATGCCGGCAAATACCATGGGCAATACCATTTTTCCGGCCGCCTGCGCCAACCCTTGGAAGAACTGGATTCAAGCAGCGAGATCGTGGCCTGGCTGGCTGCCCATCCCCGGGGTGCCCTGGTGCTGTACTTTTCCCGTCAGGAGGCGTTGACGCCGCTGGGCCCCCTGCATGTGCAGCCCTACAGGGGCAGACAGGCCGCCCTGTTCATGGCGGACCGGGCGGCGGCGGCGCTGGCGCGACAGCAGAAGATGGGCGATAAGGACATGCCCTGACGTTCATGGCGATTCGCCACTCCGGAACATGA
>CAZVNY010000180.1:0-3794 GCA_964628785.1 uncultured Thiobacillus sp. | reverse complement strand
GCAGCGTGGTTGCCCCTTGTAAATCGATCTTGCTGCATAGCTCCTCAGCTTTTACTGAAGCAATATTATGCATGGCCGTATCCGCGCTCACCATCAACATGGTCTGCGGCTCCGGCCTCAAGGCCGTGCACCTGGCAGCACAGGCCGTGGAATGCGGTGATTCCGGCATCGTCATCGCCGGTGGCCAGGAAAACATGAGCGCCTCGCCACACGTCCTGCCCCGTTCCCGCGACGGCAAGCGGATGGGCAACTGGGAACTGGTGGACACCATGATCCAGGACGGACTGTGGTGCGCCTTCAACAACTGCCACATGGGCATCACGGCGGAAAACATCGCCGACAAATATGCATTCAGCCGTGCCGAGCAGGACCTGTTCGCGGCCGCTTCGCAGCAGCGCACCGAGGCGGCGCAGAAGAACGGGCACTTCGACGCGGAGATCATTCCTCTCGAGATTCCCCAGAGAAAGGGCGATCCGCTCATCTTCGCGCGCGACGAATTTCCGCGCGCCGGTACCACGGCGGAGACCCTGGCAAAGCTGAAGCCTGCATTCAGGAAGGATGGTTCGGTCACTGCCGGCAACGCCTCCGGCATCAATGATGGTGCGGCCGGCGTGGTGGTGATGTCCGGCGCGCAGGCCAAGCTGCTCGGCCTGCAGCCCATCGCCCGTGTGGTGTCCTTCGGCAGCGCCGGCGTCGATCCGGCCATCATGGGCACGGGCCCAATCCCCGCCGTGCGCAAATGCCTGGACCGGGCCGGCTGGTCGACCAAGGATCTGGACTTGATCGAGGCCAACGAGGCCTTCGCGGCCCAGGCCATGTCGGTCAACAGGGAACTGGGCTTCGACCCGGTGAACGTGAACGTGAGCGGTGGCGCCATCTCCATCGGTCACCCCATCGGCGCTTCCGGCGCCCGCATCCTGGTGACGTTGCTGTACGGTATGCAGCGCACCGGGGCCAACAAGGGCCTTGCCACGCTGTGCATCGGCGGTGGTCAGGGCGTAGCTCTCGCTGTGGAAAGGATCTGAAATGAGCGGACTGAACGGAAAAGTAGCCCTGGTTACCGGCGGCACCGGTGGGATTGGCACCGCTATCTGCGTCAAGCTTGCCCAGGCCGGCTGCAAGGTAGTGTCCACCTACATGGACGAAGCACAGGCCAACGAGTGGAAACAGAAAATGGCCGCAGCCGGTTTCGACATGGCCATCGTCAAGTGCGATGTGTCCAGCTTCGAAGACTGCAAGGCCATGGGCGACAAGCTCAACGCCGACTACAACGGTGTCGACGTGCTGGTGAACAACGCCGGCATCACCAAGGACGGCACCTTCCGCAAGATGAACGCAGATCAGTGGAACGCCGTACTGACGGTGAATCTGGACTCGGTATTCAACGTCACGCGGCAGGTCATCGAGGGCATGCTCAACAAGGGCTGGGGCCGAGTGATCAACATCTCCTCGATCAACGGCCAGAAAGGCCAGTTCGGCCAGACCAACTACTCCGCCGCCAAGGCCGGCATGCATGGCTTCACCATGGCCCTGGCCCAGGAGACGGCGAAGAAGGGCATCACCGTCAACTCCGTGTCGCCCGGCTACATCGGCACCGAGATGGTCATGGCCATCCCCGAGGACGTGCGCAACCAGATCATTGCGCAGATCCCCGTGGGGCGCCTGGGCAAGCCGGAGGAGATCGCCGCCCTGGTGGCCTTCCTGGCCAGTGAGGACGCTGCTTTCATCACCGGTGCCAACATTGCTGCCAACGGCGGCCAACACATGTGCTGATGCGCTTCTTGCGCTGAAGCAGTGCAGGCAGCAAGCCGGCGGGGCAACCCGCCGGCCATCTCGAAGGGACGGATAACATCGTGACAACAGAACGTCTGATCAAGAAATATCCCAACCGGCGCCTCTACGACACCGAGGAAAGCCGCTACATCACGCTCTCCGAGGTCAGGGATCTGGTCATGCGTGCCATCCCGTTCAAGGTACTGGATTCCCAGACCGAGGAAGACATCACGCGCGGCATCCTGCTGCAGATCATCATGGAGCAGGAGGCCGGCGGTGCCCCCATGTTCACCTCCGCCATGCTGGAGCGCTTCATCCGCTTTTACGGCGACACAGCCCAGGCCGCCTTCACCACTTTCCTGGACCAAAGCCTGGACCTGTTCGTCAAACAGCAGCACATGTTCACCGAGCAGATGCAGGGCATGTGGGGCGGCACTCCCATGGAGTTCTGGACGAAACTCGGCGAGCAGAACATGGGCTTCTGGAAGGACATGGAAGAACTCACCCGGCGCGGCGCGGCACCGGAAGACAAGAAAACCGACAAGCGCTGAACCCGAAGCGGTCGGCTCAGCCTGTCGGCCCGGGCCCCACGAGCGGCCAGGCAGCCGCTATTTCAACCCCTCTTCAAGCGATCCTGGGCCACCCCCTGATGGCACGGGTACGTCCTCACGCAGGCGCATAGCACTCTTGGAATTGACTGCCGGGCGCCAGGCGCCCGGCCTATGGCAGCACATCAGAGGAAGCGTATGCCCAGCCACCAGAAGGCTGCGGCGATCAAGGCACTGGCAGGGATGGTGATGATCCAGGCCACCGCCAGGTGCATGGAAATGTCCCAGCGCACCCGTTTCACGTTGTGGGCCGATCCCGCACCGGCAATGGCGCCGGCGATGGTGTGGGTAGTGGACACGGGGATCCCCGCCAGGGTGGCCATGCCCAGGCTGAGGGCACCCCCCATGGAGGCACAGGAACCGCTCACGGTATTGAGCTTGGTGATGCGCGTGCCCATGGTCTTGACAATGCGCCAGCCGCCCAGATAGGTGCCCCAGGCGATGGCGAAGTAACAGGCATACACCACCCAGCGGGGCAGGGTTTCCACGTCCGTGGTGGCCACGCCGGCGCTGATCATCAACAGCCAGATGATGCCGATGGTCTTCTGCGCGTCATTGCCCCCATGGGCCAGGCTGTAGGCGCCGGAGGCGAAGAGCTGCCCATAACGGAACCAGGAGCCCACCTGGGCGGGGGTCTGGCGGCGAAAGATCCAGGCCACCAACACCATGAGCAGGCCGCCAAACAAGAAGCCGATGAAGGGGGATACCACGATGAACAGCACGATCTTGCCGAAACCACCCCAGATGACGGGCTCCAGGCTGCCGGCCTTGCTGATGGCCGCCCCCACCAGGCCACCGATGAGGGCGTGGGAAGAGGAGGAGGGAATACCGTAAAACCAGGTGATGACGTTCCAGGCCAGGGCCCCACAGAGGGCGCCAAAAATCACGTAGTGATCCACCAGATCCGGATCCACCGTGCCCTTGCCTATGGTGGCCGCCACCTTGAGATGAAACACCCACAGGGCGGCGAAGTTGAAGAAAGCGGCGAACAGCACCGCCTGCTTGGGGGTCAGCACACCTGTGGCCACGATGGTGGAAATGGAATTCGCACCATCGTGAAAGCCGTTCATGAAGTCGAAGGCCAGGGCCACCGCCACCAGGACGACCAGGACCCACAGGCTGATGGTCAGACCTTCCATGGCTGTCTCCTCAGGCGTTGTCGATGAGGATGCCTTCGATGGTCTTGGCTGCGTCCTCGCAGAAGTCCAGTACCTCTTCCTGCAGGAAATAGAACTCCTTCATGCGGATGGCCGCCCACAGATTGCTGTCGTCGCTGAACAGGCGGGCCACGGCCTTGCGATACACCTTGTCGCCCTTGGTCTCTATGGCGCCGATCTCCTGGCAAAAGGTTTTCACCTCCTGACGCCGTTTCTTGTCCGAGAGGGCCAGCACCGCCCGGTTCAGGCGCTGACA
>CAZVNY010000179.1:0-3809 GCA_964628785.1 uncultured Thiobacillus sp. | reverse complement strand
CACGCCCAGCAGCATCACGCCCAGCCAGGCCAGCCCGGGGGCGATTCCGGGAAAGAGCGGATCGGCGCCGAACTTCTTGCGCAGCAGGACGATGGGGGCCTCGGGCGAGTGCAGCAGGGCCTGTTCCGCCGCGCTCATCTCCACCCAGGCCGCCAGGGAGGCAGGGTTGGCGGCCATGAGGGCGAAGGGCTTTTCCTCCCGGTTCTTGCGTTGCCGCAGGCGCTCCACGGTGGCGGCATTGCGCGCATCGCAGGCCAGGTGGAAGCCCCCCAGGCCCTTGATGGCGACGATCTGGCCGGCCTGCAGGCGCTGCAGGGTGTCGCTTATCGGCTCGCGTGGGCTTGTCCGGTTGGGGCTGAATCCCTCCTGTCCTCCCTTTACGAAAGGGAGGGACTCTTCGCTGGGGGCAGCCGCTTCCTCCCCCTTTCCCAAAGGGGGGCTGGGGGGGATTCCCCCAAGCTCGACAATCTGCAAACCCGGTCCGCACACCGGGCAGGCCGTGGGCTCGGCATGAAAGCGCCGGTCCGCGGGATCGCGGTATTCCGCGGCACAGTCCGGGCACAGGGGAAAGGCCGCCATGCTGGTCCGGGCCCGATCATAGGGCAGGCCCCGGGTGAGGCTGTAACGGGGGCCACAGTGGGTGCAGTTGATGAAGGCGTAGCGCCAGCGCCGGTCCGTGGGCTCCAGCATCTCCGCCAGGCAGGCGGCACACACGGCGGTATCCGGGCCGATGAGGGTGGCGGCGGGGCCGCTGGCGCTGGCGTCGATGTGAAAGTCCCGCTGCGTGCCCTGGATGGGCCCGTCCTGCCAGTCCAGGCTGCGGACTCGAGCCCGGGGTGGGATTTCGGCGGGCAGGCGGGCGGTGAAGGCCTCAACGGCCGCTGCGTCACCCTCGACCAGCACCTCCACGCCGGCGGCGTCGTTGCGCACCCAGCCCTTCAGCCCCAGGTCCCGGGCCAGATGCCAGACATAGGGCCGGAAGCCCACACCCTGGACGATGCCGGTGATGCGCAAACGGCGCTGCAGGGAGGGGGTATGGGGGGCGTTCAAGGGCGGGCAAGGATGGAAACGTACTCGGATAGGTCGTGTATGCGGGATTGCCGCCTATTCGGCCCGGACCTGGTTGGCAGTCTGAGCCGCCAATTGGGTTTCCAACTGGGCAGCCAACTGGGCCTCCAGCTCGGCAATCCGCCGCTTGAGCAGATCCACGTTTGCCTCCCGGGCCGCCCTGGCCTGGTCCAGCCCGGCCAGCAACCAGTCCAGCCAGGCCTCCATGCCCTGGCCGCTGGTGGCGGAGAGCTGCATGATCTGCAGTTTCGGATTCACCCGGCGGGCATAATCCACGCATTTGTCCACGTCGAAATTCACGTAGGGCAGCAGGTCCACCTTGTTCAGGAGCATGAGATCGGCAGCGTGGAACATGTCCGGGTATTTCAGGGGTTTGTCCTCGCCTTCGGTGACGGACAGGATCACCACCTTGTGGGCCTCGCCCAGGTCGAAGGCCGAGGGACACACCAGGTTGCCCACGTTTTCGATCATGAGCAGGCTGTCGTTGGGCAGGCTCAGGCGCTCCAGGGCGTGGCCCACCATGTGGGCATCCAGGTGACAGCCCTTGCCGGTGTTGATCTGGATGGCGGGTGCGCCGGTGGCGCGTATGCGATCGGCATCGAAGCTGGTCTGCTGGTCGCCTTCCACCACCGCCACCCTGGTCCGGTCCTGCAGCATCTCGATGCTCTTCACCAGCAGGCTGGTCTTGCCGGAGCCGGGGCTGGATACCAGGTTCACGGCAAAGATGCCGCGTTCGGCCAGCCACTTGCGGTTGCCCGCCGCATAGGCGTTGTTCTTGCCCAGGATGTCCTGCTCGATGCGTACCATGCGTTCCTGGCTGAGCCCCGGCGCATGGGCGTGGGCCGGGCCCAGGCCGTAGTGCAGGTCGTGCGCATGGTCGTGCGCATGGTCGTGGTGGTGGGCCTCGTCCGGACCGTGCAGATGCGCGTGGTGGTGCTGATGGTCCGTATGCGTATGACTGTGGTCGTGGCTGTGGCCGTGGCTGTGCACGGTGCCATCCGCATGCACGTGCTCGTGGCTGTGGCTGTGGGAGTGGGGATGATCATGAGGATGATCATGGGAGTGGTCGTGTGGGTGATGATGGTCGTGGGGGTGCTCGTGCCCCTCGATTCGGGTTTCGCCTTCACCGCAACCGCAAACGGTACACATGGTTTTTCTCCTTGCCTGAATAACGATGCGCCGGGGTTGGCACACCCCGGCCTGCTGCTGTTTTCAATCTATTCCACCAACAAGTCCTTGACCCGCATCTCCATGCCCGCCGTGGCCTGGACCCGATAGCCCCCGCACAGGGGGCAGGAATCGTACAGGGCCTGGATGGGCACGCTCTGGCCGCAGTCCAGGCAGAAGCCTTCCCCGGGCAGGATCTCCAGCTCTATACGGGCGCCATCGGCCACACTCTGTCTGAGCACCGCCTCCAGGCTGAAGTTCAGGGCATCCACTTCCACCCCGGAGAGGGCACCGATCTCCAGACGGATTTCCTTCACCTGGCTGAAGCCCTGCCGGGCAGCCGCATCTTCGATGATTTGCAGGATACCTTCTGCCAGGGACATTTCATGCATGACGTATCTCCACGGCAAAGTCCACGCAGGGGTCCAGGGAGCCGGCCACCAGCCGGGCCCGGGCTTCCAGCGCAGGGTCCGGCTCCAGGCCCTGCAGGGCCTGGACCAGGGGGCCGGCGGGGTGGAAATTCCATTCCGTGGGGGCCAGGATGCGGTAATCCAGCACACGCCCGTCCTGCAGGCGGGCCACGTGGAAGAGCAGGCCCCGGGAGGTCTCCACCCCGGCCACGCCCATGCCCTGGGGCAGGGGCCAGGCCCGGATGACGGCATCGTCCGTATCTTGGGCCAGCCGCCGGGGCAGGTCGGCCAGTTCCAACAGCCGGGCCAGCAGGCGGGCCCCCAGCCCCCGGCCCCGTTGCCCTAGCCAGGCGGCCAGCAGAGGGTGGTGCTGCACCCGGGCCAGGGCACCGGTCTCCGCCGTGCCCCCCTGCCAGTGGGGCCGGGCACAGAACGTCCCATCGCTCATGACATGCTGGGCCAGTTCCCCGGCCAGGTTTGCGTCCCACTCCGCCAGGGGAGGCAGCAGGGGCGTGCCACTGATACCCGTTTCCGGTTCCGCGGCCAGCTGGGCGAAGAGGCGGGCGGTCTGGGTATCCCCCTGGGCATACCAGTCCGGCAGATCGGCCGGCTCGCGTCCCAGCCAGTCCTTTGGGGCCTCCCCCAGGATGCGACCGTGCAACAGCGCGTGCAGGGTGTGGGTGAAGTCCTCGCTGCCTGCACGGCGCAGGGCCAGAAGGCTGTCCATGTCCGGCGCGGCACCCATCGCCCGGGGCCAGTCCAAGAGCAGGCGCCAGGCGTGTTCCCGGGCCAGCTCCCGCAACAGCTCCGCGTTCCCGCTTGCAGCGCTGGTCAGTCCCAGTGCGGCGTTACAGGCAGCTCGGGCAGCAGCGGCCTGGGCCTGGCCGCAAAGGCTGAAGACCAGGCCCGCCAGGCGGCCGGCCTCCTCGGGACTGCGCCCGGCCATGAGGCGTTGTGCCTCGGTCTGGCCCGGTCGTTGAGGGCCGGCCACGACTGGTTCTTCCCCTACTACCGGGACCGGTCCCTCGTGTTGGGCCTCGGTGTGTCACCGCTGGCGGTACTGCTCCAAGCAGTCGGAGCGGCCGAGGATCCGGCGTCTGGGGGTCGACAGATGCCTTGTCACTTCGGCGATCCTGCCCGCCACGTCGTGTCACAGACCTCGGC
>CAZVNY010000178.1:2414-3815 GCA_964628785.1 uncultured Thiobacillus sp. | reverse complement strand
TAATTGGCTGGGGTTCTATGGCGGGTGGCGGCGCCAACCGCCCCCCCACCGCTCCGCTCACCAGGCGATCTGCGTCAGGCCGTAGCCGCGCACCGCGCCGCCGTCGACGTTCTGGTAGCTGTAGGAGCCACCGACCTTCTGCGCGATGAAGTGGATGTACTCGGCGATGGCCTGGCTGGAGGCCTCGACGGCGTCGAAGTCGAGGTCCGCGCCGCCCGTCAGGCCAGCGACCGTGCCGAGTTGGGACACCATCTCGTCGGCCAACGCCTCGATGCTCGCGCGCATGTCTGACAGGCTCATGCTCCTGGCGCCGGCGGGAACGGGCTGCTGCAGCGAGGCGAGCAGGCCCGTAGCCATCCCGGTGCCGCCCGAGGCGTTGGAGACGAGGACGCTGTCGAGGCCACCCGACTTGGTGCCGATGAGGAGGTACCCGCCCGCCACGGCGGTCTCGAAGGCGAGGCCGTCGCCGAAGTCGTAGGTGCTGACCGTGACGCCGGCTACCTGGCGCGTCGCGGGCTCGACGAACCCGCCCTCGCCCATGGGGTCGACGAACGAGGAGGCCATCGCTCCGGCCATGCTGAGGAACTGGGAGATGCCCGCGGCGGCCGCGGCCTCGTCCTTCGCCTCAACCAGGTAGACGCTGTCGCCGAGGAGGCTGTCCGGCGTCACGCCGGGCGCCGCGGCCGAGGGCGCGGTGAGGCTGATGGCGCCACCGCCCTTGCCCATCCAACTGAACAGCATGGCCTGCATGTCGATGCCGAGGTTCTCCGCCAGGAAGCTGTCGAGATCGCCGATGCCGATCTCCTGCAGGTCGGCGGCCAGGCTGCTGAGGTAGCCCCACCAGCCGGCGATGTCGGGGTTACCGGCCTGCACGGCCACGGCGCCTGCCGGAACGAAGCGCAGGATGGCAGCAGGGAAGGGGGCGCTCGCGCTCAGCAGATCGTAAAGGGCAGGATCGAGGTTGCGATCGCCGAGCACCTGCAGGGAGGTCGACTCGATGCCGCCGTCCGTCAGGAGCGAGGCGCCGGCGTAGGCGCCGGCCGTGCGCAGGGCCTTGGCAACCCGCGCCACGCTCTGGTCGAAGCCCATGCCCTGCGCGAGCGGGGCGAGGGCGTCCGCCACGCGCGGGTAGTCGAGGGTGAAGGCGACCGTGAACGGCCCGAGCGGGGCGAGAGCGGAGGCGTACGCCACCGAATCGGTGAAGTTCGGCTCGCTCGCGCCTTGGTAGCGACGCAGCACGCCGCGAAGGGTGTCCGGGTTGGTGGATAGCGCTGCGAAGTTGCCCGAGAGGGCGACGGCCGCCGGGAAGTCCTCATCCGAGTCGAACAGCGTGAACGAGATGCCGCCCTCGGTGAAACTCTGGGCGGAGTCGTCGTTGCTGGCGGCATCGGCCAGCATGTC
>CAZVNY010000178.1:0-2404 GCA_964628785.1 uncultured Thiobacillus sp. | reverse complement strand
GCCTCGGAGACCCGCGCGACCACCGTGACCGCCGGGAGCGGGTTGAAGTTTGAAGCCGACACGGCCAGCCAGGCCTCGTCGCCCAGCAGGTCGAAGAAGCCGACGCCCGCGAGGGCGCCAAGCTCGTCGATGTCCTCGTCGGCCGAGTCCTCGAGCGCTTCCGTGAGGCCGAGGCGCCCCCACTCGTCGACGAACGGTTGGAGCTTCGCCTGATGGTCGGCCAGCCCCCTCACCCCCACGGCGTCGATGGTCTCGGAGGGGAGCAGCGCCGCGAGCGACTGGGCGGCGACGGTGGTCAAAGCGCTCAGCAGCAGGGCGATCGCCGCGAGGCGTACTAGCGTCATGGCGGGGCGGGCCGCCCCCGAGCTGTTCATTGGGTTGGACCGGACTGGGTTCATGATCCTCCTGCGTGATGCACGGCTCAAGGTTACGGTAGCCCGGCCGCGCGGCGTGTACGGGTGCCCACTTCTGGCCGGGCGCCGGAGGGGTTTCGCCCGGAGCCCCTAGGCCTTGGCCCGTCCCAGCGCCCTGCGGGCGGCGGCCACGACGTTCTCGGTCGTGAAGCCGTACTCGCGCATGAGCACATCGCCCGGCGCCGAGGCGCCGAAGCGGTCTACCCCGACGATCTCGCCCAGCTCGCCCGTGTAGCGCTCCCAGCCGAAGGTCGCGCCGGCCTCGACGGCCACACGCGCTCGCACCGCCGCCGGCAGCACGGCCGCGCGGTAGGCGTCGTCCTGTCTGGCGAAGACCTCGGTGCTCGGCATGCTCACGACGCGGGTTCTCACCCCTTCGGCCTCGAGCACGTCGCGGGCGGCCAGGCAGAGCTGCACCTCCGAGCCCGTGCCGATGAGGATCAGGTCGGGCCTCGCGTCCGGGTCCGGCGTTAGCGTCGCGTCTGCGCCGCCCTCCGCCAGGCCGCCGCCCGCGCCGGCCTCGGCCAGCACGTAGGCGCCGCGCGCCACCGCGCCGGCCGGCACGGCCAGGTTGGGCACGTTCTGGCGCGTGAACGCCAGCGCTGTCGGCCTAGTCTGGTTGCGCAGCGCGCTGACCCACGCCTGCACCGCCTCGTTGGCGTCGGCCGGCCTGATCACGTCGAGACCGGGCATCGCCCTCAGCGCGGCCAACTCGCCGATCGGTTGGTGCGTTGGCCCGTCTCCGCCCAGTCCGATGCTGTCGTGGGTGAAGTCGTAGACGACGCCCTGGCCCATGAGCGCCGAGAGGCGCAGGGCGGGACGCAGGTAGTCCGAGAAGATCAGGAACGTGGAGACGAACGGGCGCAGCCCGCCGTGGAGGCTGAGGCCGTTGCCGATGGCCGCCATGGCATGCTCGCGGATGCCGAAATGGATGATGCGACCGGCGTAGTCGCCGGCGCGCATGGCCGTCTCGCCTTCGATGTCCGTGAAGTTCGAGCCGGCCAGATCGGCGGAGCCACCCACGAGTTCCGGCAGGCGCCTGGCGAGCGCGTTGATGGCTTCCAGCGACGCTTTGCGCGTGGCGACGCTCTTGCCGACCGGGTAGGTCGGCAGGTCGGCGTCGAAACCCGCCGGCAGCTTCTCGCGCATGACGCGCTCGAACTCGGCCGCCAACTCGGGGTGAGCCGCGCGGTAGCGCTCGAAGAGCTCCTGCCAGGTCGCGCGGGCCTCGGCGCCGCGCTTGACGGCGGAGCGCATGTGGTGCAAGACGTCGTCCGGCACGGTGAACTCCGGCCAGTCGATGCCCAGGTTGGCCTTCGTTGCCGCCGCCTCCTCGGCGCCGAGCACGGAGCCGTGGACCTTGGAGGTGCCGGCCAGCTTGGGTGATCCGTAGCCGATGACGGTGCGCACCGCGATGAGGCTGGGCCTGGCCGTCTCGGTGCGCGCGGCGGAGAGGGCCTGCCTGAGCGCCAGCACGTCGTTGCCGTCGGAGACCGTCTGCACGTGCCAGCCGTAGGCGCGGTAACGCGCCGGCACGTCCTCCGTGAAGGTGATGCTCGTCGGGCCGTCGATGGAGATGCCGTTGTCGTCGTACAGGACGATGAGCTTGCCGAGGCCGTGGTGTCCGGCGAACGACGAGGCCTCGGCGGCGACGCCTTCCATCAGGTCGCCATCCGATGCGATCACGTAAGTGTGGTGGTCGACGACCGTGAAGCCCGGCCGGTTGTAGCGCGCGGCCAAGTGGGCCTCGGCCAGCGCCATGCCGACGGCCGTGCTGATGCCTTGGCCGAGCGGCCCCGTCGTCGTCTCGACCCCGGCCGTGTGCCCGCGCTCCGGGTGCCCGGGCGTACGCGAGCCCCACTGCCGGTAGCGCCTCAACTCGTCCATGGGGAGTTCGAAGCCGGTCAGGTGCAGGAGCGAGTAGAGGAGCATGGAGCCGTGGCCGGCCGACTGCACGTAGCGGTCTCGGTCGGGCCAGGCGGGGTCGCGCG
>CAZVNY010000177.1:2575-3864 GCA_964628785.1 uncultured Thiobacillus sp. | reverse complement strand
GCCCGGGCGCGGCGCGGCGAAGCTCCAGGCGCCGTCGCGCCACTGCGCGAGCGCCCCCGCGTGCCCCGCCCAGGCCCCGGTGGGGGCCGCGCCCAGAAGCCAGGCCGCGCCCTCGGCGGGGGCGGCGGGCGGGGTCTCCGCCAGCGCCTCGGCCACGCTCTGCACGAGGAGATCGAGCATCGCCAGCGCCTCGTTGTGGGTGACATGCTTCTGCGCCTGCGCCGGCATCAGATAGGGCAGGGCGAGGGTCGGTGAGGTCTGGGACATCGGGATACCGTCATGAGGGGGCAGGGCGAGGATCGGCGGCACCCTTTCACGGCCGGGGTTAGCGGCGGGCCAAGGCGCCGTGACGGTGGCCGTTGCGCGGGTCCGGGGGGGTCCGGGCGGGTCGGGCAAAATGTTTCGCGCGCGAAACATTCGGGGGTCGGAGTGCGCCCCGGGTGACCGCCAGATGTTTCGCGCGCGAAACATCCGCCGCCCGGCCTTGGCTTCGCGCCGGCCCCCCGCTATGGCGCTTTTGAACCCCGGAGACCGGATTGGCCCGCCCCGCCCCGCCGCCCCTCGCCTCGCTGACCTCGCCGCTCACCCGGTTCCGCGACCTCCACCGGGGCGAACGCATCGTCATCGTCTGCAACGGCCCCTCGCTCAACCGCATGGATCTGGCGCCGCTGAAGCACGAGGTGGTGTTCGGGCTGAACAAGATCCATCTCGGGCTCGAGCGCTTCGGCTTCTACCCGCGCTATGTCGCGGCGGTGAACGACAAGGTGATCGCGCAGTCGGCCCCGGCGCTGGCGGCGATGACTTCGGTCAAGTTCGTCTCGTCGCGCTCGGCGCATCTGCTGCCCGAGGGCCCGCTGGTCTGCCACCTGAACTCGACCGCCATCCGCACCCGGTTCTGCCACGACATCGCGGTCGCGGTGCGCGAGGGGCATACGGTGACCTTCGTGGCCTTGCAGATCGCGCGCTACATGGGGGCGGCCGAGGTGGTGATCCTGGGGCTCGACCACGATTTCCCGGTCTCGGGGCCGCCCAACGCGCCCCTCCACATGGCGGGGCCCGATCCGAACCATTTCAGCCCGGACTATTTCGGGGGCCAGGACTGGGACGCGCCCGACCTCGCGGCCTCGGAGGCGGCCTTCCGCATCGCCCGCGAGGTCTACGAATCCGAGGGCCGCCGCATCCTCGACGCCACCCCCGGCGGCGCCTGCCCGGTGTTCGAGAAGGTGGAGGCCCGCGCCATTCTTGGCGCAGGCTGAAAGGATCGCCATTCTTGGCGCAGGCTGAAAGGA
>CAZVNY010000177.1:0-2475 GCA_964628785.1 uncultured Thiobacillus sp. | reverse complement strand
CGCCATTCTTGGCGCAGGCTGAAAGGATCGCCATTCTTGGCGCAGGCTGAAAGGATCGCCATTCTTGGCGCAGGCTGAAAGGACCCGCCGCCCGTGGCCGAGGGGAAGCGGCACGCCGGGCAAGAAATGTTTCGCGCGCGAAACATTTCCCGCCGCCGCCGGGCTGGCCGGACTTCGCTCATGCCGGGCCCATGCCGGGCCCATGCCGGCGCTTTGGCCTTTCACCCGCCCCGCCGGCTCTGGTAATCTCGCGCGGAATGCGCCCCCTCCCGGGGCGCGGCCGCAATCGGAGACCCGCCGCCAGCCCATGATGATCAGCATCATCATCCGCACCCTCAACGAGGCGGAGTTCCTCGGCGACCTCCTGGCGATGATCGCGCGCCAGCGGCTGCCCGAAGGCACCCGCGCCGAAGTGGTGCTGGTCGATTCCGGCTCGACCGACGGCACCCTCGGGATCGCGCGCCGGGCGGGTGCGCGCATCACCACCATCGACAAGGCCGAATTCTCGTTCGGCCGCTCGCTCAACCGCGGCTGCGCGGCGGCGAAGGGTGCGATCCTCGTCTTCATCTCGGGCCATTGCGTGCCGGTGGACGAGGACTGGCTGGCGCGGCTGACCGCGCCGGTGGCCGATGGCCGCGTCGGCTATGCCTATGGCCGGCAGGTGGGCGACGACGATTCGAACTATTCCGAACGCCGCATCTTCGCCAAGTATTTCCCGGACACGAGCCGCATCCCGCAGCAGGGCTTCTTCGTCAACAACGCCAATGCCGCGCTGGCCCGCGCGCTCTGGGAAGCCCATCCGTTCGACGAGGACCTGACCGGTCTCGAGGATATGGCGCTCGGCAAGGCGTTGCAGGCCGAGGGTCATGCGCTCGGCTATGTCGCCGAGGCGCCGGTCTTCCACCACCACCGCGAAAGCTGGGCGCAGGTGCGCCGCCGCTTCGAGCGCGAGGCGATCGCGCTCCAGCGCATCATGCCCGAGGTGACGCTGAGCCGCGCCGACGTGCTGCGCTATGTGGTCTCGAGCGTCTGGATGGACTGGCAGAGCGCCTGGCGCAACCAGAGCCTTGCCGCCGGCTGGTGGCGCATCCTGCGCTACCGCCTGGCGCAATACAGCGGCTCGCATGCCGGAAACAACGACCATCGCCGGCTGTCGCGCGCGCGCAAGGACAGCTTCTTCTATCCTTCCGTTCCCGAAAGCGAGACCACAGATGCCTGGCTCCGACCGAACCGTCGCCCTGCTGCCGATGAAGGCGAACAGCCAGCGGGTAAAGGGTAAGAACTTCCGCCCGCTGCACGGGCGTCCGCTGTTTCGCTGGATCCTCGACAGCCTGCTTGCGATCCCCGAGATCGACCTTGTGGTGATCGACACCGATGCCCGCGCGATCCTGGCCGAGAACGGGCTGACCGACGGCCCGCGGGTGACGATCCGCGACCGCCGGCCCGAGCTTTGCGGCGACCTGGTGTCGATGAACCGCATCCTTGCCGACGACATCGCGGCGCATCCCGCAGATACCTACCTGATGACCCATACCACCAATCCGATGCTGGAAAGCGCCTCGATCGCCGCGGCGCTGGCGCAGTATCGCGCGGCCGTCGCGGCGGGCACCGGCGACAGCCTGTTCACGGTGAACCGCGTGCAGTCGCGCTTCTACCGCGCCGACGGCTCGGCGGTGAACCACGACCCGGCGAACCTGATCCAGACCCAGGATCTGGAACCCTGGTTCGAGGAGAACTCCTGCCTCTACATCTTCTCGGGCGAAAGCTTCGCCGCCAGCGGCGCGCGGATCGGCCGCCGCCCGGTGATGTATCCGACCCCGAAGCTCGAGAGCGTGGACATCGACACGCCCGAGGACTGGGAGATGGCGGAATGCGTGGCGATCTGGCGCCAGCGCCAGGCGGCGGAGCGCGTGGCATGAGCGGAGGCGCATTGCGGGACGTCATCGTCACCTGCCCGCCGATGCTGGGCCAGCTTCCGCTCTTCGAGGACCTGGCGGCCGGGCGCGGGCTCAGGCTGCATCCGGCGCGGACCACGCAGATCCTTTCGGAGGACGAGCTGAAGGCGCTCGTGCCCCTCTATGACGGCTGGATCATCGGCGACGATCCGGCGACACATGCGGTCTTCGCGGCCGGCCAGGCGGGGCGGCTCAGGGCGGCGGTGAAATGGGGCATCGGCGTCGACAATGTCGATTTCGACGCCTGCCGGGCGCTGGGCATCCCGGTGATCAACACGCCGCAGATGTTCGGCGCCGAAGTGGCGGATGTCGCCACCGCCTATCTGATCGGGCTGGCGCGGCATCTCTTCGAGATCGACCGCGGCGTGCGTGCCGGCGGCTGGCCCAAGCCCGCCGGGATCTCGCTGGCCGGGCGCCGCGCCGGAGTGGTGGGGCTGGGCGACATCGGCCGGGCGACCTGCGCGCGGCTGATGGCGCACGGGCTTGCCGTGACCGCCTACGATCCGGGGGTCGCGGGCGA
>CAZVNY010000176.1:0-3871 GCA_964628785.1 uncultured Thiobacillus sp. | reverse complement strand
CATCGACACCAGCGCACCGGCCAGCCAAGACCGGATGCCGCAACGCCTCGGGCATATCGTCTGGATGGTGCAGGAGGGGCGCTTTCCGGGCATCCAGCTAATTGACCTGACCGACCCCGGCGAAACGCTACAGGCGGCGCTTGACCGAGAAGCCCCCGGCCTCGACCTCGACCAGACCGCCGCCGTCTTCCTACCTCGTTGGTGATGACATGGCTCGCACCAAGAGCAATGGCCCAGACCTGCCGCCATTAACACCGGACTTGCGGCACACATCCGCCGAGGCCATACATAATCTATGGGGCAGCGTCTTCTTCCAGGGATTGCAGGAGCAGGACCGGGAATGGGTCGAGTCCCCGGATTACCTGCTGATTGCTGAGTTTGCCGGGATTGATCTGGACCTAGCCGAACGGGTGCGCCGGATGTTCCTTGCCGGGCAGATCAAGCCGGGAGCCTTCGCCGGTGTAGCCCCAGCCAAGCCGCCGAGAACCCAACGATGGGGCGCTTCGCCCACTCCTACGCGCCCTTCGACCGCTATCCGCCCCGTCGAGGTAGCCCGAGCCATCGCCGCGACCATGCCTGATGCCCGCGCCTGTGAGGTTATCCGCGCCTGTATTGCCGCTGGCGTCAATCAGGCGACGGCAGCAACCCAAGTTCGCAAGTATCGAAAGGCGCTTGCTGAGTCAAACAATTGATCGTCGTTCGGAGTGCCACCCTTGCGCCCTCGCTTGAATATTGAGTCATCAAGCGGGGGAACAGCCCCCTGCTACCAACCAGCAAGGGGAACACCATGAAACTGTACGCCGTCAAATCTTCCGCTATCCGCGCTGCCAAGGCTTCGGGTCTGGCGCAATACGAAATCATTGAGCAAGACGGGCAATTCGGCTTCCGCCCCATCGAAGGCGAAGCCCTCGAAGTGCAACCCGAGACCCCCGCCCCTGTGGCCAAGGCCCGCAATGCCTCAACCGTCGAGAGCCCCGTCAAGCGTGTATGGGCCATCGCCGATTCGATGCCCGATGCCAAGCGGAAGGATGTCATCGCCGCCTGCGTTGCGGAAGGCATCGCCTTCTTCACGGCGCGGACGCAGTACCAGAAGTGGAAGCAAAATCAGGCGACCTGATTTCTAATTCTCTGGCCTTCAACGAAAACGCCCAGCCCTGACAAGGGGTTGGGCGTTTTGCTTTTTGTCCGGGGTCCGGCTGGGGGTGGCCCCGGCCTTGTTACCTGCGATTTAAGGGGGTTTCGGGGGCGGGGCTATAGGGGAGGGAGGGGAAGGCCCCGTTCGCGGGGTATGGCGCGGTTACGAGGGGCTGGGGCGGGGTGTAGGCCCCAGCCCGGCCCCCAGCCTTTCAAGCCGCCGCCAGTTCTGCGGGTTCCTCGGCGGGGCTGGCCTCGTCGTCTGCCGCCTTCGGGTTCAGCAGCTTGGCGATATGGTCCGCCCATGCCTGCACCGCCGCCATGGCTTCGGCATCGTAGGAGTGCCAGTTGTAATGAACCGCCGTCACGTCGTTGGAGTTGGCGGCATGGCCCAGCACGCGCTTGATGATCTCGGACCGGACGCCCAGCCCTGCTAGACCACTGGCGAGGCTGCGCCGGAGGTCATGCAGCCGCCAATCGGCGACCGGCTCCCCGAGTTCCTCGCCCATGTACTTGTCCAGCTTCTCCTTCGTCTTGCTCCAGCCGGAGATCGGGCTGCGGCCATTGGTCGTGAAGACGTAGGGGCACTTCTCGAAGCGCGGCATCCCCTCCACGATGGCAAGCGCCGTCGAGGACAAGGGGGCGCGGAAGTCCCGGCCGCCCTTCATGCGCGAGGCAGGCATGGCCGCCCAAGGCCCGTCCAGCTCGTCCCAGCGGAGGCAGGAGGCTTCGTCCCTGCGAACCCCTGTGGTCATAAGGTAGCGGACGCAAGCGCCGAAGGTGCCGCCGACCCGCTCGGTAGCCTTCCACAAGGCGACCAGTTCAGCATCGGAGAGGATGCGGCTACGGGCATAGGGCTTGATGCGAGGGGCTACGCCCATGACCGGGCTGACTTCCAGCACCTCGCGTTCAATCAGCCACTTGAACATGCGCGACAAGTAGGCCCGGAGGCGGTTCGCTTGGTGCGGGGTCTTCACCGCTACCTTGTCCAGCAGTTCGACCACATCGCGCCGCCGTATCTCCTTCACCGGCTTGTCGCCCCATGCGGGGATCGCCAGCTTCTCCATGACGCGCTCGGTTTCCTTCCAAGTGCGTTGGCGGCGCTTGGCGTACTTCTCTACGTAGTCGCGGGCGCAGGCGGCAAAGCCGTTTAGCTGCTTCTCCCGTTCCTCTGTCTTCTTGTCTTCGACCGGGTCTTCCCCTCGCTGGACGGCGGCGCGAGCCTCCCGGGCGCGTTCTCTCGCCAGCTTCAACGAGACGCCCGGATAGACGCCCAGCGACAGGCGGCGGGGCATACCCTTGACCCGGTAAGTGAAGCTCCATGACTTGGTGCCAGATGGCAGCAGCCGGAGGACCAGCCCCGGCACCTCGCCGTCATAAACGTCTTTGCGTGTTGCAGGCGTAGGCATCTTCTCGATAGCCGTCGCGGTAAGTTTGATGCTTCCCATAATCGTCCCCTCATGGTGGTTGGGTGGGTGGTGAATCTGAGGGCGACCTCTAATGCACCCCCATGAAGGGAGATTTTCCTGACGATTGGGAGAAAAGGCACCGTAAATCAATGGGTTGGACATCACCATTGACGGTTTATAAAACCTTATGAAATCATCGGGTTCGGCATTCGTAATCAGTAGGTCGGGGGTTCGACTCCTCTCTGCAGCACCATCTTCAACTTCCTGCAAACCCAGCCCACGCGTGACTCAGCCCCAATTCCAATCTCTCCTGCAGGCCGACATGGCAGAGGTGGACAGAGTCATCCGTGCGCGACTGCATTCCGAAGTGGTCCTGGTTCGCCAGGTCTCCGAGTACATCATCCATAGCGGCGGCAAGCGTCTGCGGCCCGCCCTGGTGGTCCTGGCCGCCAACGCCCTGGGGTACTCGGGCAGTGCCCATCATGAGCTGGCGGCGGTGGTGGAATTCATCCACACCGCCACCCTGTTGCACGACGATGTAGTGGACGCCTCGGACATGCGCCGTGGGCACCAGACCGCAAACGCCATGTTTGGCAACGCGGCGAGTGTGCTGGTGGGGGATTTTCTCTATTCCCGGGCCTTTCAGATGATGGTCTCCGTGCAGGACATGCGGGTCATGGAGGTGCTGTCCCAGGCCACCAACATCATTGCCGAAGGCGAAGTCCTCCAGCTCATGAACTGCAATGACCCGGATATCGATGAAGCCGATTATCTGCAGGTCATCCGCTACAAGACGGCCAAGCTTTTCGAGGCGGCGGGCCAGCTGGGTGCCATCGTCAGTGACGCCGGTCAAGCCACGGAGGATGCCCTGGGGCAATACGGCATGCACCTGGGCACGGCTTTCCAGATCATCGACGACGTCCTAGACTATTCCGGCGAGGTGGAGGTCATCGGCAAGAACGTGGGCGATGACCTGGCTGAAGGCAAACCCACCCTGCCGTTGTTGTTCGCCATGAAACACGGCAGGGCTGAAGAGGCCGAGATCATCCGCCAGGCCATCCTGGAAGGCGACAGCACCCATTTCCATGACATCCTGCAAATCGTGCGGCGTACCGGCGCCCTGGAACTGGCACGGGAACAGGCCCGGGCGGAGGCCGATCTGGCCAATGCGGCGATACAGTCTCTTCCGGATAGCCAATACAAAGCAGCACTGCTAGAATTGCCCGCCTTCGCGGTAAGCCGTGAGCACTGAGGCGACCACGTCGCCACACCAACTCGGGGTGTAGCTTAGCCTGGTAGAGCGCTACGTTCGGGACGTAGAGGCCGGA
>CAZVNY010000175.1:2134-3888 GCA_964628785.1 uncultured Thiobacillus sp. | reverse complement strand
CCGGTCGGGTTCGGCCGCGCGTAGCCGATCGGCCAGGTGCGGGGCCAGGCCGGGGAACTGCCGGCGCTCTGCCGGGAGCGCCTCCCGCTCCGCCGCCGCGGCGGCCTCCCGCGAGACGACGCCGAGCGCGGCGGTGCGCTCCAGCACGCGGTCGCGCGCCTCCCGGGCGGCGTCAGGATGGTCATCGGGCGCGCGGAGACCCGGCGCCTGCGGCAGGGCTATCAGCAGGGCGGCCTGCGCCTCGGTCAGCCGCGCTGGCTCCTTCCCGAACCACGCCAGGCTGCCGGCGCGCACGCCCTCCAGGTTGCCGCCCATCGGGGCGAGCTGCAAGTACAACGCGAGGATCTCGTCCTTCGACATGACCCTCTCCAAGGCAAGGGCTACGCGTACCTGCCTCAGTTTTCCCGCCCAGGAGCCCGTCGCTCCGTCCTCCAGCAGGCGCGCGACCTGCATCGTGAGCGTCGAACTGCCGGAGACCACTCGCCCGTTCAGGACGAACTGGATGGCGGCGCGCGCGGCCGAGCGCAGGTCCACCCCGTGGTGGGAGTAGAAGCGCCGGTCCTCGTAGGCGAGCAGCATGGCCAGGTAGGTTCGGTCCACCTGACTTGGCGCCACCCCGAGCCGCCAGCGCCCGTCCGCGACCGTGAAGGCGCGCAGCAGACGCCCGTCGCGCGCCAGCACCTCCACCGAGGTCGGGATCGTCAGCGGCGGCAGGTCCGTCGTCGCCACCCACCGGTCGAAGGCGAGCCAGCCGGCAAGCGCGAGCGCCAGCGCGGCCAGCGCCCCGACGGAGAGGCGGCGCCTGCGCTCGGGCGTGCTCACGGCCGGATCGTCACGTCCTCGGTGGCGCTCAGTGCGTAGTTGCCGGGACGGTACATGTCAACGACCTTGGCCGCCGGGTAGTGGAAGGTGCCTGGCGACACGGCGCGCATGACGTATGCGAGCCGCAGCGGTTCGCCCGACGTCCAGGTGCCCGCCGCCAGGAAGCGTTCGGAACGCGCCTCCGTCATGTCGGCCGCGAACGGCACCGTCAGCCAGTCCAGCGCGCGGATGTCGCCCTCGCGCAGGAGGTTGGCGTTGTCGATCTCGAAGCCGGCCGCCAGGGCGCCGTCGATCATCAGCCACCCGCCTGTCACGCCGCGGTCCGGGCGTACCTCGAGGACGACGACCAGGCGGTCGCCCACCCGCACGGAGCCGAGGTCGGCCGGCGCGCCTTCCGGGGTGTAGTGGCTGCGAGTGATGGTGTAACCGACGCCGCCGGCCTCGGGTGCCACCTCCGGCACCCCGAAGGTCGTGACCGTGACGAGCACCTCCTCGTCGCCGTCGTTGCGCAGCGTGGCGGGCGTGCCGTCGTAAAGCCGCACGACGTTGCCGACGACGGGCTGATCGTTCACGACGAGCCCCTGGCTGCGGGTGCCGAGCGCAACGGCGGCCCTCAGCGCCCACGCCGCCTCCTGCGTGGAGAGCCAGGTGACGGGGGTGTCGTGGGCGACCAGGTTGGCTAGCTGCACGCGGTCGACTACCCGGCTGCCGGCCTCGACCGCCAGCGCAAGGAGCCCGGCGCGGTCGCGCAGCGTCGTGCCGTAGTCGTCTCGCCATCCTCGGTCGTCGCCGGCGTTCAGTGCCAGGCCTTGCGCCCGGGCGAACAGCGCCTCGGAGCGCGCGGTCTCGCCGTAAGCCGCCAGCGCCGCGCCGAGATGAGCCGCCGCCAGGGGCGTGTCGAAGCGCTCGGCCAGCGTGTCCGCGTAGTACCT
>CAZVNY010000175.1:0-2124 GCA_964628785.1 uncultured Thiobacillus sp. | reverse complement strand
CCCGCGCGGGCCCGCACGTAGACGGCGTAGGCGGAGCCGGCCGCGCCGTCCGGAACCGTTCCGGCCTGCGCCACGCGGGTGCGCAGGTTGTCGAGCGCCATGCGTGTGGCCGTGGCCGGCACGCTCAGCCCTTGCGCCTCGGCGCGCAGCAGCACGTCCGTCACGTAGGCGTCGAGCCATAGATCGTAGTCGTAACCGCCCGCGCCCCACAGTCCGAAGCTCCCGGTGCGCCCCTGGCGCGTGAGGATGCGGTCGAGCGTTTCCTGCGCCCGGTTCCGCGCTTCGGCGTCGCTCAAGAGGGAGAGCTGGCGCACCTGGTCGGGCGCCCAGAGGAGCGGGACGAGCATCGAGGCGAGCTGCTCGGTGCAGCCGTACGGGTAGGCGAGCAGACGCTGGACGAGGCCCGGTTGGTCGAGCGCGGCGCCCGCGCCGGCGAAGAGGGTCGCGCGTCCCGTACCGGGCAGGAAGCCGGCCAACGCGGCCTCGTCGAAGAGGAAGGTCTCGCCGGGCGCCAGCGTGAACCGCGAGGTGCGCGCCGTCTCCGGGTCGGTGTTCCGGACGCTCAGGCGCATTTCGCGCTCCAGCACGCGACCCTCGGGGGTGGTGAGCACGATGCGGTAGGCGTACTCGCCCGCTAGCGCCGGTTGCAGCGGCACGTCGACCACGGCGCGCCCGCCGGCGGTCAGGGTCACTGCGCCCGGCGCCTCGCCGAGGCCGTACCCCTCGACGCTGAGTCCCATCTCGCCCGCGGGTCCGCTGACGTGCGTGAGTTCGATGCGCAGACGGCTCGCGTCGCCCGGCGCGAGGAAGCGCGGCAGGCTCGGCTGCACCACGACGGGGTCGCGCACGAGCACGTCCGCCTGCGCCTGCCCGACGGCGGCGTCGCTCCACACCACGGCCATCAGGCGCACGGTGCCGTTGAAGGCGGGCAGCTCGAACCCGAGCTCCGCGCGCCCGTCCACCAGCGTGATCGGGCCCGAGAACAGCGCCAGCAACTCCTCGGCCGGCGCCGGGCCGGCGTTCACCGCCTCCGTCTCCGCGCCGCCGCCCGAACGGACCTGGCCGAGCACGCCTTGGGTCGCGTCGATCAGGCGCCCGTAGAGGTCGCGGACGGCCACGCCGAGGCGGCGCTGTCCGAAGAAGTAGCCCTGCGGGTCCGGGGCCGTGAAACCCGTGAGGTTGAGCACCCCGACGTCCACCGCGGCGACGGTGGCGAACGCCTCGCCGTCAGGCAGGTCGGGTACGGTCAGAACCACGTCGAGCCGGCCCCGCGGGTCGGCGGCGGCGGGCGCCGTGAGGCTGACCTCGAGCTCGCGTTCCCCGGGCGCCACCGCCGCGTACGCGACGCCGAGGCTCCTGGCGGGAGCATGGCCGGTGGCGTCGCTCGGGCGCACGAGGCTCGCCGTGACGTAGGCGCCCGTGCCCCACTCGTCCGTCACGTTCAGGTCGACCGTCGTCTCACCAGTCACCTCGACGAGGCGCAGGTCGATCACGCGGTCCGAGAGCACCGCCACCACGGCGGTGCCGACACTTTCGGGCACCGCTTCGGGGTCCCCCTCCGGAGACGCGGAAGCGGCGGCGTCCGGCACGATGCGTAGGTGCGCTACGTCGCCGGGGGAGTAGCTGGCCTTGTCTAGCGACACCTGGAGCAGGTCGGGTGTGTCGCGCGTGGCGTCCATGCCGTACCAACCGGCCGAGAAGGCGACGGAGGAGCTCGCGAAGCTTGCGGCCTGACGGTCGGACGTCGCCGGTTGACCGGCGGAGGCGCCGCTGTCGTACGTGACGCGCAGCTCGTACTGACCCCACGTGACGGGCACCGAGACGTGGGTCGGCCCGCCCGCCACGCTCGCCACCCCCTCGCCGACGCGTTGGCGCTCGGTGACGGGCTCCCAGAACCACCGGCCGTCGACGGCGTACCACTGGTAGCGGGTCAGCACCCTGTCGGCCTGCCAGCGCAGCTCGCCGGTCAGTGCGGCACCGTCGGGCGCCACGAGCACCAGGTCGAAGCCGGCCTCACCGTTCTCCGCCAACGCCCCGTCGAAGCTCGGGCGGATGCCGACGACCGGGCCGGCGGGGCGCAGGGGGACCGTGAGGTCGCGTTCGACGGGCCGGGAAGCACCGTCG
>CAZVNY010000174.1:0-3893 GCA_964628785.1 uncultured Thiobacillus sp. | reverse complement strand
CGGGCCTTCGCCAACTGGCAGCCTTTCATCCTCAACTACTTCGAGCATCCGGTGACAAGCACCTACACCGAGAGCTTGAACAGCTTAGTTCGTGTGCTGAACAGGCTCGGGCGCGGCTACTCGTTTGAGGCCCTGCGGGCCAAGATTCTGTTCACCGAGGGCATCCACAGCAACAAGCAGAAAGGGCCACGGTTTGAGCGCAAGCGCGAGCCGGAGCCGGTTGAGATGGGTTATGGCCTGCAGAACGATGCCATCGGCTACGGGTTGCCGGTAAAGGAAAAAGTGCGTCCGATGCGTCCGCCAGAAGCCTACGACCCACACAAGCATGAGAAACGGGAGAAGAACTACGGCGCGCACATTTCAACACTCATCCGCATGATCGAGGCGGGAGAGCTTTGACCATGTTCCAATCCACTTTTACGAATGCCCCATATTTGGAGAATGTTTCAGGATGGCTGTGAGCGGAATTGCGCAACGTCGGCATGTGCTGATCACCGGCGTCAGTCGGGGCCTGGGCCGGGCCATGACGGCGGAATTCATCCGTCTGGGCCATCGGGTGGCAGGCTGCGGGCGGAATGAGGCTGCCATCGCCGCCCTGAACCAGGCCTTCGGTCCGGAGAACCGCTTCAGCGTAGTGGATGTGCGTGAGGATGGGCAGGTGGCGGCCTGGGCCAGGGATGTCCTGGACAGCATGGGGCCTCCGGACCTGCTCCTGAACGCTGCGGCGGTCATCAATCGCAATGCCCCTCTGTGGCAAGTGCCCCGGGACGAGTTCGATACCCTGGTGGACATCAATATCAAGGGCGTGGCCAATGTGCTGCGCCATTTCCTGCCCGCCATGGTGGCCCGGGGCCAGGGCATCGTCGTCAACTTCAGCTCCGGCTGGGGACGAGTGACGGATGCCCAGGTGGCCCCCTATTGCGCCAGCAAATGGGCCATGGAAGGACTCAGCAAGGCCCTGGCCCAGGAACTGCCCCGGTGCATGGCGGCCATTCCCCTGTCCCCCGGGATCATCAACACGGACATGCTGCTCAGCTGTTTCGGCGAAGCTGCCGCAGCCTATCCTGTTCCCCAGGAGTGGGCCAAGACGGCCGTGCCCTATCTGCTGCAGCTGGGACCCCGGCACAATGGCCGCTCCCTCACCGTGGGCGAGGCCTGAAGGGCCCATGCACAGGACCCAGCCCCTGGAGCGCATCCTCCATTCCCAGGGCTTTGGCAGCCGCAAGGTCTGTCGCCAGATCATCCGGGCGGGGCGGGTGTACGTGGGGGCAGACAGGCTGGAAGACCCCTTCCGGGAATTGAGCCTGCAGGATCTGGAGTTCAGCGTGGATGGCCAGGCCTGGACCTACCGGGAAAAGGCCTATGTGCTGCTGCACAAACCGGCGGGTTTCGAGTGTTCACGGGCCCCACGAAACCATCCCGGGGTGTTGTCCCTGTTGCCGCCACCGCTCCAGCTGCGGGGTGTACAGCCCGTGGGACGCCTGGATGTGGATACCACCGGCCTGTTGTTGCTGACGGATGATGGCGCATTCATCCACCGTCTCATTTCTCCCAGATACGGCATCTCCAAGGTGTATGTGGTCACCACGAAACACCCCATCAGCGAGGAGCAGGTGCAGGCCTTGCTCCAGGGTGTGGTGTTGCATGATGCCCCCGAGCCGGTTGCGGCCCTGACCTGTGTGCCCGTGGAGCCGCACAGCCTGCGCATGACCCTGAGGGAAGGCCGCTACCACCAGGTCAAACGCATGCTCGCCGCCGTGGGCAATCGGGTGGAAGGCCTGGTCCGGGTGGAGGTGGGTGGCCTGTCCCTGCCGAGCGATCTTGCAGCGGGTGCCTGGCGCTGGCTGACCCCGGAGGAAGTCGACCTGGTCCAGTCAGCACGGGATACGCCACATAAGTAAGTGTCCGCTTACAAAGAAATCCCGGCGCCCCGGCATCCACATTTCTGGTTCACGCCCTGGCCGGGACGGGCACTGCAACTGAAGGTTTGCACACCCTGATCAGCACAGATCTTCCGACATTGGGCCTCCTTGTTCGGACAGGCATCGATACAGGCCGGGGGGGCGGGGGTCGCGATGACAGTACAGGCTCGTCATTATTGCGAGGCGCCGCAGACGACGTGGCAATCCAGAACGTGTAAAACCCTGAAGCGCCGCGGGGTTTCCCCTTTGGCAGTGTCGCGGTGTGTGGAGCGCTTCACTCCGTTTGCGATGACCGTAAGGAAATCGAGCGATCAACTGCGGTTTTTAGGTTCAATTGAGCACCAGGCCCATGACACCCAGGACGAAGACGATGATGCCGGCGGTGACGAGGCGGGGATCCGGTTCATGCAGGTGCTGGCGGACCTGGAGTTGCATGCCATCCATGTGGATGTCCGTCTCCCGGGCCGCCGACACCTCGATACGATAACTGCCCGGTTTGACCGTGTGCAGCAGGAGCAGATGCTCACGGAAGCTGGGATTGGAGTCGGCCACCTTGCTGACCCCCAGGCTGATTTGCAGGGGCTGGGCCGCCTCGTCGTCCCGATACAGGGTCACCACATAGGGGTCCCGGGGAGGTTTGTTCTCATCCATGTTGGGGGAGAAGTGTCCCCGGGCGAGCAATATCAGGCCCGCTGGCGCCATGCCACCCTCCAGGCGGAAGGAGGGGGAGCGCCAAAGAGGCAGGCCGTCTCCCTGGACCGGGTCCTGGGTCAGTTCCACCAGCAGGGCTTGGCTGCCGGTATAAAACTTGGCGTACACCCAATAGGCAGGGGCCAGCAGGGCGCCAAGGGCCAGTAGTAGCAGGGAGATCATCTTGATCATGCAGTGGGGTGGTCGGGATTACCCGACAGCAGATGGGCAAGAAAGGCGCGTAGTTTGGCGGGTTTCAGGGGTTTGTACAGTATGGGCAAACCCGACAGACGCAGGGCCTGTATGGTATCCGGGGCCGTGTCGCCGGTGATCAGGGCAGCAGGCAGGGGGCCGAAGGCCTCCTGCAGGATGGCGATGGCCTCGGTACCGGTATGGCCGTCCTTGAGGCGGAAGTCCGAGAGGATGACATCGGGCTTGCGCCCCAGCTCCAGGAGTTCCTGTTTGACCTGCTCGCCATTTTCTCCCGCGGCCAGGGTCAAACCCCACTGGTCGAACATCTCCACCATGGCTTCCAGTATGGATTCATCGTCATCGATGAATGCCACCAGGGCGTTCTGCAGGGGTATGGCCATACGGTGGGCCGAAGGGCGCTCCTGTGTGGACTGCTGCAGTCCGTCACAGCGGGCAAAACGCAGGCTGAAACAGGAGCCCTTGTCCATGCGTGAATGCACTTGGACCTGGCTGCCCAGAAGCCGGGTCAGACGGGCCACGATGGCCAGGCCCAGGCCCAGGCCCTTGTCCCGGTGGCGTTCCGGGTTGGCCAGCTGAAAATACTCTTCGAATACCAGGTTCTGGTATTCCGCCGGGATACCCTTGCCCGTATCCCAGACCTCCAGGCGTACGAAATGATCCCGGGTCCGGCGCGCACCCACCAGTACCCCCCCGCTGCTGGTATAGCGCAGGGCATTGGAAATCAGATTGGCGAGGATGCGCTCCAGCAGGGCCGGATCGCTGTACAGCCAGAGGTTGCTGTGCCGCAGGCGCAGGCGCAAACCCTTGATGGCGGCCATGGGGGCGAATTGCAGTTCCAGGTTGGCCATGATCTGGCTCAGGGGAAAGCACTCCGGACGGGCTTCCACCACGCCGGCATCCAGACGGGAAAGGTCCAGCAGGGCATTGAGCAGGTCCTGCATGTTGCTCGCGGAGTTGCTGATGTGGTCGGCCAGACGCCTGGCCTCCCCATCCGGAACCCGCTCCTGCAGGGCTTCCACCAACAGGGACAAGGCATGCAGGGGTTGGCGCAGGTCGTGACTGGCGGCG
>CAZVNY010000173.1:0-3896 GCA_964628785.1 uncultured Thiobacillus sp. | reverse complement strand
GGTGCCGCGTGCAACTGCAGATCCGGCCGCACGCGCGCGCGCGCTCGAGGCGGTGCAGGCCGAATGGCAGGCGCAGCAGGCGCTGCGCGCGCAGCGCCCGGCACGCCTGCGCTGGTTCGCGGCCGCCGCGGTCGTCGCGCTCGTCGCGGGTGCGGCGCTGTGGATGCGTCCGGCAGCGGCGCCCGTCGTGGCGAGCCTCGACCTGGCGCGGGGCGTGGTCACTGAAGCCGGCGCTCCGCTGGCGGCCGGCGCGGCGCTGCGCAGCGGCAGCACGCTCGAGACCGCGGCGGATTCCGGTGCATTGCTGCGCTATTCCGCGGCGCTCACCCTGCGCATCGATGCCGGCACCCGCGTGACACTGGTCGACGCCGCGACGTTGCGGCTGGATTCCGGCCAGGTGTATGTCGCCATCGCGCCAGGGACCGCGGACAACTTCACGGTGCGGACCGCCGACGCCACCGTGCGCCATCTCGGTACTCGTTACGGCGTCGCCGCACGAGGCGATGCACTGCGCGTGGCCGTGCGCGAGGGCGCGGTCCAGGTCGAGCATGGAGCGCAAGCCGAGCAGGCGACGGCGGGTGAAATGCTGCTGTTCACGCCCGGCGAGCCGGTCGTGCGCTCGCCCATCGCCGCCGATGATTCGCGCTGGGACTGGCTCGCGCGCCTGCCCACTCCCATCGATATCGAGGGCGCCTCGCTCGCCGAGTTCCTGGGCTGGTATGCCGATGAAACCGGTCGGGCGGTGGACTACGTCGACGCCGATACACGCGCGCGCGCGGCAAGCGCAGTGTTGCACGGATCGGTCGCCGGCCTCGCGCCCGCGGATGCGCTTGCCATCGTGATGGCCTCGGTGGACCTCGCGGCCGTGGCGGGCAGCGACAGGATCGTCATCGGCCCGGCGCAACCCTGACGAGCGGCTGCTACCATGCGCGAATGCAGGCATTCGCGCACCGGGCCGGTCGCATGACGGCACGCGTCGTCGCGCTGTGCATGACCTGTATCGTGGCGCTGGCCGCCGAGAGCGGCGGGACCGGCGAGCCGCTCGCCGCAGCGCTCGACAGGCTCGCGAAGTCGGGCCTCAACCTGGTCTACAGCTCGGCCCTGGTCACGCCGGACATGCGCGTGCGCGAGCCGCCGCGCGCGCGGCGACCCGCCGACATCGCGCGCGAGTTGCTCGCGCCGCACGGCCTTGCGCTCGAGCCCGTGCAGCCTGGCGTGTATGTGGTCGTGCGGCGCTCGACCGCCGGCACTGCCGGCATGGAGGTCCGCGTCGTGCGCGCCGACGGCACGCCCGCGCCGGGCACTCGCGTCACGCTGCAACCGGGCAACCGGCAGCAGGTCGCCGGGGCCGACGGCACCACGCGCTTCGACGCGCTGCCCGCAGGCATTTATGAGCTCGATGGAACCGGCCCGGACGGCGCGCGTGCGCGCATCGGCGCAATACGCTTGCATCGCGACGAGCACTGGAGCGGCGTGCTGGCGCTGTCCGGTGGTGGTGATGCGCTGGTCGAGGTCAGCGTGCTGGCGAGCCGCTACAGCCTGGACCAGCAGTCGCAATTCGCGCCGGTGGAGTTCAGTCGCGAGGATCTCGCGGTCCTGCCCGGTATCGAGGAAGACGTGCTCCGGGTAACGCGCTACCTTCCCGGTACGGCGACCAACGGCTTGTCGGCACGCGCGCACGTGCGCGGCGGCCATACCGATGAACTCGGCGTTCACTTCGACGGCGTGCAGCTGTTCGAGCCATTCCATTTCAAGGACTTCCAGGGCCTGCTCGGCATTCTCGATCCGGCGACGATCGGCAAGGTCGACTACTGGAGCGGTGTGCATCCGGCGCGTTTCGGCGGGCGACTTTCCGGCGTGCTCGACATCGCGCCGCGCAGCTATACCGGCGATGCCTACCATGAACTCGGGCTGAGCCTGCTGTACGCGCATGCGCTGTCGCAGGGCCGGCTCGAATCGCAGCCGCTCGAGTGGCTGGTGGCCGTGCGCAAGAGCGTCGTCGGGGGCGTGATGGAGCTGAGTGACAAGCAGACGGCCGAGCCGGAGTTCCTCGACGTGCTCGCGCGCCTGTCGTGGCACTTCGATGGCGGCAGCGACATTGCGGCCGGCTGGTTGCTGCTCGATGACCGGATGAGCGCCGACGTGTCGGACAGCACCGAGCGTGCGAATGCGCGCTATCGCGACGGCACGGGGTGGCTGCGCGGTAACTGGCGCATCGGTCCGGATACTGCGCTGCGTGGCATCTTTTCACGTACCGAGCGGCACACGTCGCGCGCCGGCACGCTGGCGCGGCCGGGCAGCGCCAGCGGCCAACTCGAGGACCGGCGCTTCATGGACGCCACCACCGGTCGTGTCGAACTGGGCGCACGTCGCGGGCGCGTGAATTTCACGCTCGGCACCGAGTACATGGATCACGATGCGTCCTTCGAGTACACCGCCAGCGCGCAATTCGATCCGTTGCTGGCAGCGGCGCTCGGGCGATCCCCGGACCTTGCGAACGATCTCGTTCTGGATGCAGGCGGGCAGTCGTACGGGGCCTATGCGTCTGCCGTGATCAGCCTCCCGGCCAACGTGCAGCTCGACCTCGGCGTGCGCTGGGACGAGCAGCGTTACCAGCCGCGGTTTCGCGATTCGCAATGGTCGCCACGCCTCGGAATCGAGTACTCACCTCGTGCCGATACCACGCTGCGCCTGTCCTGGGGCCAGCTCTACCAGCCGGAACGACCCGACGAGCTGCAGGTCACCGACGGCGAGGGCGCCTTTCATCCGGTGCAGGGCGCGAGCCAGCTGGTCGGCGCGATCGAGCATCGGCTGTCGCGCGACGTGATGCTGCGCATCGAGGCCTTCGACAAGCACATGGACAGCGTGCGGCCGACCTTCGAGAACATCCTCGATCCGGTGACCTTGCTGCCCGAAATCGAAGTGGATCGCCTGCGCGTCGCGCCGTTGTCCTCGCACGCCTACGGCGCTGAACTGTCGATGCGCTGGGAGCCGCGACGCACCTGGTCGGCGTGGCTCACTTACGGCTGGTCCGAAGTCACCGACCGCTTCGAGGGCTCGCGCGCGCTGCGCACCTGGGATCAGCGCCATTCCGCCGTCACGGGACTGTCGTGGACCCGGGGGCCGTGGCAGCTCTCCGGCAACCTGATCTGGCACAGCGGCTGGCGGCAGAACTCGTTGCATGTCGAGGACGCCGGCGGCAGCGGCATCGTGCTCTCGCCGCGCAATGCCGAGGCCTGGTCGGACTATTTCTCGTTCGACCTGAAGGCGAGCTGGACGAGGCCGCTGCCGATCGGCGCGCTGCGCGTGTTCGCGGAAGTGGCGAACGCCACCGACGCCGCGAACCGCTGCTGCACGCGCTACCAGATCGCGCTGCCCGGCGATCCGGCAAGCCTCACCGGCGAGCAGTCGGACTGGGTACCGCGCTACGGCCTGATCGGCGTCACCTGGATGCTGCCCTGATCAGCGCCCTCCCGGCGGCGCGTACTTCTCCAGCCACTCGCGCACCTGCGTGTACCAGAACAGCGAGTTGCCCGGCTTCAGCACCCAGTGGTTCTCGTCGGGGAAGTAGACGAACTTCGAGGGCACGCCGCGCGTCTGCAACGTGTTGAACAGCTCGATGCCATGGTTCACCGGCACGCGCTGGTCGAGCTGGCCGTGGATCACCAGCGTGGGCGTATCGAAATTGCCCGCCGAAGTGTGCGGCGAGTAGCGCGCGAACTCCTCGGGCTTGTCCCAGTAATTGAAGAACCGGTCCTTCGATGCACCGTAGTCGGCCGCGATCTGCGTGAAGTTGTTGTAGACCGCAGCGTGTGCGATCAGCGCCTTGAATGGATGCTCGCGCCCGAGCAGCGTGGCGGCGAGGAAGCCGCCGTAGCTGCCGCCGCCGGCGACCA
>CAZVNY010000172.1:0-3936 GCA_964628785.1 uncultured Thiobacillus sp. | reverse complement strand
CATTCCCAGTCTGGTCACCTGCAGGTGGCCAGACAAGGGTATTTCGACCACGGCGCCCGCAGCCCGGAGAAATTCCTCATTCCGGATCCGGACCCCCTGCGTCAACGGCTTGCTGCCCAGGCCGGCGTGGTGGACGTGATGGGCAGGCTGTATTTTTCCGGCCTGCTCAACAACGGCCGCACCGACCTGCCCGTCATCGGTGAGGGCGTGGAGCCGGATCGGGAGGCAAATCTGGGCAGCGGCATGGTGATTTCCGCCGGCCGGCAACTGGCGGATGACGACGAATACGGCGTCCTGATCGGCCACGGTCTGGCCCAGTCATTGAAATTACAGCCCGGAGATTGGGTCACCCTGGTGATCAATACCGCGGATGGCGCCCTCAACAGCCAGGAATTCGAGGTCGTGGGCAGCTTTCAGACCTTCTCCAAGGACTATGATGCCCGTGCCATACGCATCCCCCTGGCGGCGGCCCAGGATCTGCTGGCCACCCCTGCGGTCAATGTCCTCGTCGTCGTCCTGCAGGAAACCCCTCTGACCACCCCGGTGAACAGGCAGCTGGAAGAGGGTCTGGTCGGCCAGGGCCTGGAAGTCAACACCTGGCTGAAGCTGAACGACTTCTACACCAAGACCGTGGACATGTACGACGTACAGTTTGGCGTGCTACGCCTGATCATCCTGCTCATGGTGCTGCTCTCCGTGGCCAACAGCGTCAACATGAGTGTCTTCGAACGGGTGGGAGAGTTCGGCACCATGATGGCCCTGGGCAACCGCAGGCGTCGGGTCATGCAGCTCATCCTCATGGAAAACCTGATCATCGGCCTCACGGGTGCCCTGGCGGGGGTGGTGATCGGCCTCATCCTGGCGCTGATCATCTCCGCCATCGGCATCCCCATGCCACCGCCGCCTAATTCCGATCTGAACTACACCGCCCACATCCGCGTCGTGCCCTCGGTGGTAGCCGGGGCCTTTCTGGTCGGGGTCATCGCCACCTTGGCCGCGGCCTTGCTGCCCGCACTCAGGATTCGCAGGCTTCCCGTGGTGGACGCCCTGCGCCAGAGCATCTGACTCAGAAGTCGTAGCGCAGCTCCGCATACACCCGATCGTTCCGGTCGAAGCGCCCGAACAGACCGGTGGTGGGACCATAGAACACGTCCAGGCCGAAGGTGGCCCGCCAGTCGGGCTGGAAGTTCCAGATGGCCTTGGGCCGCAACATCCAGTCCCGCCGATTCAGGCTGTGCACCAGCAGGGCCTCGGCCTGCCAGCTGTTGGAGAACTTGTGGTTCACCAGCAGGGAGGTGCCACTCTCCGCCCGCCGGGGGATGATGTGGCTGTCGTGGTCGAAGAAGTAGCGCTGGAACAGCTGGGTATTCACCCGGGTGTCGGCTGCAGGGTTGAAGTCCAGGCCCAGGGCCCAGTCCAGGGTGTTTTGCCGCACCACCCCCCGGTCCGCCCCCGGGGCCGCCGGATTCACGCTGCTCAGGTTGTAGCGTCGCCCCTTGGTATAGACCGCCTCGGCCTTGAGCACGAAGTCCCGGAAGTCCTTGGCCAGGGTGCCGCCCAGCTGATGGATGCGTTCATGCTTGGGCGTGATGCTGAAGGGCCCGGTCCAGTAGAAGGTGGGGGCGCTGTCCATGCTGGTGTAATAGAAACCCGACACATCCCAACCTTTGCTGAGCTGGGACAGGCGCAGGCCGAAATTGCCGTGCTCGAAGCGGGTGGCGGGTTTCCTGTCGTTCATGATCCGCGCCGGGTACTGCCGCGGATCCAGGGGATAGGGATAGAAATCCGCGCCATGGCCGTCCCCCGGCCACTGGGCCTTACCGATCTCGTCGTAGCTGGGGAAGGGGATCCACACCACCTCGGCATGGAAGTCGTCCTTGAAGTATTCCGCCCGGGCCGCCCACTGGGGGATGCGCAGGGTCTGGAAATCCGGCAGCACGAATTCCCGCATGTCCTTGGCGGACACCACGTCAGCGAAGAACAGGCCCACCATCTCGCCCCAGACCACGTGTTGCCGGCCCACCCGCCAGTCCAGATCGGCGGCAGTGAAGTCCAGATAGGTCTCCCGGATGTGGAATTCCGCGCGCTGGTCCCGGGCCACCCGGCTCTGGTAGTAGTCGTTCAGGTCATAGACCGGGTTGTAGTCCAGCCTTCCGCTGAGCTTGTACTGCACCCCCGGACGCAGGCGACCCTGGGTACCCAGCTCCAGGCGGCCCAGGGTCTTGGACCAGTGCCCGGGCTTGCCATAGGTATAGGCCGCCTCGCCCTGGGCGAAGCCATGCCAGCGCAGCCCCGGTTCAGTCTGTGCCGCCTGCCTGGGCCGACTTTCCGCCGCCGGCATTTCGCCAAACAGGGCCGCCAGGGAATCGTCAGACTCACGGGTGGAGTCGGTGGACCCAGCGCTGGCCTCATCGACAGCCCCCACCATCGCGCCGTTTGCCGGTGCAACCAGCCGGGTCTCGTCCGCCGGCCTGGTCGGGGTCTCTGCCGTCTCTGCCGTCTCTGCCTCGCCCAGGCCAAACAGATCATCCTTGGACAGGGGCATGTCCTCCATCTCCGCATCTGCCGCCTGGGCGGTGGGCAGGCCGGAGAAGGCGAGCAGCAGGGGCAGCAGCACCCAGGGCCGCAAAACAAGGGCAAGGCCATTCTTCATGCTTGTGTCTCACTTGAATTGGCGGGAGCCCGCGGGGTACGCACGCCCTGCCACCTGGCATTCACCCGTACCGCCAGCATGGCCAGGTGACCGTCCTCGATACGCACCAGGCGATCCGCCATGGACATGACCTTGCGGTCATGGGTGGAAAAGATGAAGGTAGTGCCCAGCTGGCGGTTGATTTCCTTCATCAGGCCCAGTATGCCCTCGCCGGTCTTGCTGTCCAGGTTGGCAGTGGGCTCGTCCGCCAGCACGATGCGGGGATGGATGGCCAGGGCCCGGGCGATGGCCACCCGCTGGCGCTGGCCGCCGCTCAACTGGTTGGGGGTGTGATCGGCGTATTTTTCCAGGCCCACCATGGCCAGGTAGCGCCTGACCCGCTTGCGCCGCTCCTTGGGCGTCACCTCCGGCAGTTGCAGCAGGGGGTATTCCACGTTTTCCGCGGCAGACAGCACGGGGAACAGGTTGAAGGTCTGGAAGATGAAGCCGGTGGTACGTGCGCGCAGGTCCGCCAGGGCATCGGAAGACAGCCCGGTGACTTCCTTGTCGTCGATGAACACCCGCCCCGTGGTGGGGGTGTCGATGCAGCCGATGATGTTGAGCAGGGTGGTCTTGCCGCTACCCGAGGGACCGGCGATGGCCAGGAACACGCCCTCGTCGAAAGCAAGTGTAATATCGTGCAGGGCGACCACCTTCTGCTCGCCCAGCTGGTATTCCTTGCTCACTCCCTCAACGCGTACGAGACTCATGGCTTTACCCGATAAGGGATGCGTTTTTCCCAGGCAGACTCAAATGATCCATTCTTCTTCGTTCCGTACTTGCATGTCCCTGGCCGTCGTGGCCTTCCTCGCCCTGAGCCCCATCCCCACCCTTGCACAAAGTCCGGCGGGGGACGATGCCCTGGCGCGCAGCATACTGGAAAGGTCCGACGCCATCCGTTTCCCCAGCGAGGGCTTCCAGGTGGACGTCAACATCACCAGCACCGGGCAGGACAAGGCCGCTGAAAACCGAAAATACCGCGTGCTTTCCAAGAGTAATGAAAACACCGTGGTGATGATACTGGAACCCGCCTCGGAGCGGGGCCAGATCATGCTCATGAAGGGCCGGGATCTGTGGGTCTTCATGCCCAACGTCTCGCAACCCATCCGTCTGGGCCTGGCCCAGCGCCTCACCGGCGAAGTGGCCAACGGCGACCTGGCCCGGGCCAATTTTGCCGGCGACTACACCCCCAGCCTATTGCGCACGGAGAAGGTGGACGGCCAGGAACATTACGTCCTGGAACT
>CAZVNY010000171.1:0-3965 GCA_964628785.1 uncultured Thiobacillus sp. | reverse complement strand
TCGTCTTTGCCGAAGGCCAGCGCCGCTTCATGGAAGCGATGTCGCCCTACGCTCGCCAATTCATCGAACAACTGCCGCGACCCGACATCGATCGCCTGACGGGCATCCCCCCGACCGTCGCGATCGAGCAGCGGGTAACCCGCGGATCCCGCAAATCCACGGTGGCGACCATCACGGAGGTCGCCCAATATCTGAGGCTCCTTTATGCGCGCGTCGGCGTGCAGCATCATCCCGATTCGGACAAACCGGTGGAACCTCTTTCGGTGGGACAACTGAAGCGCCTGCTGACGCGGGTCACGGCCACGCCCAGGGCGCGCCGCGCCAGGCACCTCTACCTCTGCGCCCCCCTCATCCGCGGCCGCAAGGGACATCACCAACCCATCGCCACCTGGCTCCTTGAGCATGGCTTCGAGCTGATGCGAGTGGACGGATCCCTGGTTCGCGTCGACAGGTTTGAGAAGCTGGATCGCTACAGTGAACACGACATCGAGGCCGTCGTTGGCGACCTCAGGACCACCCCGGCTCGCGCATCCGGTTCCTTCGGCTCGCCACCGGCGAAGCAGAAGGAAGGCACCCGCACCGCAGAACGTCCGCCGAAATCGGCTGGCGAATGCCTCGAGGAAGCCCTGCAGCTCGGCAAGGGCTCCTGCTTCCTGACAAATCAGAAGGGTGAAATCATCTCCTGGTTCTCCACGACAAGGACCGATATCGAAACCGGCGAGAGCTTTCCCGAGCTGGATCCCAAGCACTTCTCGCACAATTCCCCGCGCGGGTGGTGCCCCACCTGCCGCGGGCACGGGAGCGTCTTTCCGTGGATGCTGGCGGACGACGCGGATGAAGGGAAAAACGACGCGGATGACCCGGTCGCACGGCTCCGCCTCTTCGGCATCGAGTCTGAACATGATGTTTCATCCGAGGGAACCCCATGCCCTGATTGCCACGGAGAACGCCTCAACCGCGTCGCTCGGGCAGTGAAGCTTCACCTGTGCGGCCGTCGGAAACACCTCTCCCTTCCCATGCTGCTGCGCTCGACGCCTTCCCAACTGCTGGCCTTGCTGCACGAACTCGATCTCGACACGCGCGGAAAGCTGATCGCACGGGACATCGTTCCGCAGATCGAGGAGCGCCTGCGTTTCCTCGATCACGTCGGGCTGGGATACCTTGCGATGGACCGTCCGACCGAGACCCTTTCCGGCGGAGAGGCGCAACGCATCCGCCTGGCTTCACAACTCGGCACCAACCTGGCGGGTGTGCTCTATGTCCTCGATGAACCCAGCATCGGTCTGCACGCGCGTGACAACGACCGCCTCATCGAAACGCTGATCAATCTCAGGGAAAAGGGAAACTCCCTCCTTGTGGTCGAACATGACGACGAACTCATGGCGCGGGCCGACCGCATTGTCGATCTGGGACCGGGTGCCGGGGTGCACGGCGGCGAACTCCTCGCCAACGGATCCCCGGAAGAGATCAGGCGCAGCTCCAGTTCCCTCACCGGATTGTTTCTCGCCCGCGGCATCACCCACCCGGCGCGAGGTTCCTACCGCGCCATCGCCGATGGCAGACATCGCGAAGACTGGCTGCGCCTGACGGGAGCGCGTTTTCGCAATCTCAAGGGCTTCGACCTGGCGATCCCTCCCGGCCGCCTCGTGATGGTCGCGGGGCCGAGCGGTGCCGGCAAATCGACGCTGTTCCGCGACCTGCTGCATCCCGCGGTAAAACACGCGATCGCGTCGCGCCGCCCCAGCCTGTCCGGGAAGGAATTTCTCCGGAAGACACGCTTCGATGCCGGCAGCGGCGCTGCTGGCGGCGCGGAAGCCGCCGCCCTCCCTCCCCCGTTCGACACGCTCGTGGGCGGTGATTCCTTTCGCTCCGTCATCGAGGTCGACCAGTCCCCGATCGGAAAGACCCCGCGCTCCACTCCCGCGACCTACCTCGGCATATTCGACCTCATACGGCAGTTTTTTGCGTCACTTCCCGAGTCCAAGATTCGCGGGTACACACCGGGGCGCTTCTCCTTCAACACCGCCGGGGGACGGTGTCGCGCCTGCGAAGGCGGCGGTCGCATCCGGATGGAGATGGCCTTCATGCCGGACACCTACCTGCCATGCGATGACTGCCAGGGCCTTCGTTACAGCGCGGAATTGTCGGACATCCGCTGGAAGGGAAAGAACATCGGCGAAGTGCTGCGCCTGACGTTTGAGGACGCCGCCACCTTCTTCGATTTCCACTCACAGCTCGCCCAGGTCTGCAAACTGATGGTCGATTGCGGCCTCGGCTACCTCACCCTGGGACAGAGCTCCCCGACCCTCTCCGGAGGGGAGGCCCAGCGCCTGAAGCTGGTGACGGAGCTCTCCCACGGTCTCGCCAGCTACCGTGAGCGCAGCCGCGGCATTCAACCGCGCAATCTCTATCTCCTCGAGGAACCCACCATCGGCCTGCACCTGAGCGATTGCGAACGTCTCATCGGCGTCCTGCACGCCCTGGTCGATCAGGGGCACACGGTGGTCGTCATCGAGCACCATCTCGATCTTCTCGCGGAAGCGGACTGGATCATCGAACTCGGTCCGGGCGGCGGGCCGGCCGGTGGCGAGTTGATCTATCAGGGCCCGCTCAAGGGATTGCTGGGCAGCAAGCGCAGCCCAACCGCGCCCTACCTGCGAAAGAAGCTTGGGAGTTCCCGCTGAGGGCGGCGGTCCGCTCCGCCTCAGGCTTCGATGCCAAGTTTGTCCAGGATGCGATGCAGGTCGTCGTTGCCCGCGTAGGTGATCACGATCCTGCCCTTCTTGGGCGAGTGCTGGAGGGAGACCCGCGCGCCGAGCTTGGAAACAAGCTTCTTTTCGATGCTGGCTATTGCCTCGGCCTCAATCGGCGCGACGCCCCGCGCCTTCGAGCCCGCCGACCCTGCGGCTCCGGCGGACGATTTCCTGGCCTGAACGAGCTGCTCGGTGCCGCGGACGCTCAATCCTTCCTCGATGACCCGCCGGGCCAGGATGGCTCGCTGCGCGGGATCATCAATGCCGAGCAGCACCTTGGCATGGCCCACGGTCAGCATGCCCTTGGAGATGAATCCCTGCAACTCCCCGTCCAGCGACAGGAGACGCAGCGCATTCGCGACCGTGGCCCGCCCCTTGCCCACCCGTTCGGAAGCTGCCTCCTGGGTCAGGTCGAAATCGCGGATGAGGCTGGCGTAGCCATACGCTTCCTCGATTGGATTCAGACCTTCACGCTGCAGATTTTCGATCAGACCGAGCGCGGCCGAGGAGGCATTGCTCGCATCGACGAGGCGGGCCGGGATGGTCCTGATCTTGAGAAGCTGGAACGCACGCCAGCGGCGTTCGCCGGCGATCAACTGATACTTGTCCCCGTGCTTCCTCACCACGATCGGCTGCAGCAAACCTTCATTGCGGATGCTTTCCGCCAGTTCCTGAAGCTGGGCGGGCACGATTTCCCGCCGAAACTGGTAGGGGCTCGGTTCGATTTGGGAAACGGCGATCTCCTGATATCCCGGCACCGCCGGCGCACTGGACGCAGATGCGGCCCGCGTTTCGCCTGCGCTGGCCGGAGCACTGGCGGCGGGTTTGGATTCGGGGGGCTTCGGCGCGGCACCGGCGATCAGTCCGCCGAGTCCGCGACCAAGACGAGATTTGGTGGCAGCCATATGGGTTATTTTCCGCCGGGAATGAACAGGACCTGGCCGGGGATGATCGTTGATGCTTCGGTAAGATTGTTCGCAGCGAGGATGTCCTGCAGCTTCGCCGAGGTTCTTCGCGCAATCAAGGAAAGCGTGTCGCCTTTCTGGACCGTGTAGCGGATGCCGGTCGTCGACTCGTCAATGGTCCGAGTCGTGGCCGCGGATCGTATCCCCTGGTTTTTCTGCAGCGCGGCAATCGCCAGATCGGTCTGTTGCGCCAGCTGTTCGATGCGCCGGTTCACCAGCTCGGTGGTCTCCGTCTTCGATGCCGCCA
>CAZVNY010000170.1:0-4053 GCA_964628785.1 uncultured Thiobacillus sp. | reverse complement strand
AGTCGCTCTCGCGCCTCATCACGCGCGAGATGGGCAAGACCCTCAAGGAGGCCCGCGGCGACGTCCAGGAGGCCATCGACACCTGCTACTTCTTCCAGAGTGAGGGCAGGCGCCTCTACGGCCAGACGGTCCCGAGTGAGATGCCGCGCAAGGATCTCATGACCTATCGCCGGCCGCTCGGCGTCGTCGGCATCGTCACCGCCGGCAACTTCCCTGTCGCCGTGCCGAGTTGGAAGATCATCCCCGCCCTCGTCACTGGCAACACGATCGTCTGGAAGCCGTCGGAGGACGTGCCGGCCTGTTCGTACGCCTTCGCCAAGATCCTCCTCGGCGCCGGGCTGCCGGCCGGCGTGTTCAACGTCGTGTTCGGCGGCGGCAAGGACGCGGCAGGGCAGTACCTGATAGAACTCATGGACGACGGCCTCGTCGACAAGCTCGCCTTCACGGGCTCCAGCACGGTCGGGCGGTACGTCGGCGAGGTGGCGGGCCGCAACCTGCAGCACCCGACCCTCGAGCTCGGGGGCAAGAACCCGCTCGTCGTCATGCGCGACGCCGACCTCGACAACGCCGTCCAGGGCGCCGTCTTCTCGGCGTTCGCCACGGGCGGGCAGCGCTGCACGAGCGCGGGCAACGTCATCGTCGACGCGCCCGTCTACGACGAGTTCAAGAAGCGCTACCTCGCCGCGGTCGAGAAGATCCGCATCGGCGACCCGCTCAAGACGGAGGACGTCCTCTACGGCCCGTTCATCAACGAGCGCTTCTTCAGGCGCTGGGAGCAGCAGTACGCGTGGGGCGAGGCGGACGGCGCCACGCTCCTCTACGGCAAGGGGCGCATCACGGACGACTCGAGGCCCTCCGGGTTCGTCGGCGACCCGAACACGGGCTGCTACGGCTGGCCGACCGTGTGGGAGGGCGTGAAGCCCGGCATGCGGCTCTTCCAGGAGGAGATCTTCGGGCCCACCATCAACCTCGTGAAGGTCGACGGCATCGAAGAGGCCATCGCTACCGCCAACGCCGTCGCCTACGGGCTCTCGAGCAGCATCTACACGAACAACCGCGAATGGGCATACGCCTTCAAGGACGAGATCCAGGCCGGCATGACGAGCATCAACAACACCACGAACGGGGCGGAAGCCCACATGCCGTTCGGTGGCGTGAAGGCGAGCGGCAACGGCACGCGCGAGAGCGGCATCTGGGTGCTGGACAGCTACACGTACTGGCACGGCGTCAACGACGACATCTCAGGCAAGCTCCAGCTCGCGCAGATGGACACCGCTTACGTGGAGCCGCAGGCGGCAGTTAGCGTGGCGGAACTGTTCTAGGCTCTACGTAACCGACCGCTGGGCGGCAAGGGCCAGTTCCATCGCCTCGTCTTCTTCCAAGTCGTTCCGCGCCCATAGCCTCTCGAACACGTCGAGACCTAGCCCGCGCCGAAGCGCCGCCTCGATGACCTCGTCCTCACGCTGGCCCGTGCGAGCTGCGCGGATCTTCACGGCCTTCAGGAGGTCGCTGCTCAGCGTGACGGTCGTGCGCCTCTTCGCCATCACTGCATCTTGGCATCACATATGGAATCGCATCAAAGCATGAACCACATTCACCACGATGCCTTCAGGCAAGCTCCAGATTGCGCAGGTGGGTGCCGCATCCATGGAGCAGAAGGCGGCAGGTATGGCTGACCTGGCTTGAGTGCTATGACTCTTCCGCGCCCCGCGTCATCAGCGCTGCCAGCCGCTCGTCGGCGAGCAGGGCCTTCAGCTCTTGCACGCGCGTCTTGTGCACCAGGAGCACGGCGTTCCCGCGCTTGACGATCACCAGGTCGTGTACGCCGAGCGTGACGATCACGTCGTCCGGGTCCTCCGTGTAGACGATGTTGCGCGACGTATCCAGCCCGACGTGACGCCCCACCACGGTGTTGGCGCCACCCGGCCCGTCCTCCGGCGTGAGGAGCCTCTCCAAAGCCACCCAGTCGCCGATGTCGTCCCAGTGGAAGTCACCTGGCACGACCATCGCGCGCTCCGTGCGCTCCATCAGTGCGAAGTCGATGCTGATCTTCTTGAGGGTTGGGAAGACGGCCTCGGCCTCTCGGGCTTCCAGAGCGCTCCGTAACGGCGCCATCAACTCCGGCACGTGGCGGTCGAGCTCCGAGAGCGCGCTGCTGATCCGCCACACGAATATGCCGGCGTTCCAGAGGTACCTGCCGGATGCCACGTAAGCCTGGGCCGTTCGCAGGTTGGGCTTCTCGACGAAGCGCGCCACCCGGAAGCCGCCGCCAACGGGCGTCCCGACCTCGATGTAGCCGTAGCCTGTCGCCGGGCGCGCCGGCGTGATGCCGATGGTCACGAGCCCCGCCTCGTCGTCGGCCAGCTCGATGGCCGTGCGAGCGACTCTTTGGAAAGCGTTGGAGTCGCCGATCTCATGATCGGAAGAGAAGAAGCCCGCTACCACGTCGCCGAAGCGTTCTTGGATCCGGAGGCACGCCAGGGCGATGGCCGGTGCAGAGTCGCGCGGTGTCGGCTCCACGACAAGGTTCTCGGGCGGTATCTCGGGTAGCTGCTCACGCACAAGGGGCACGTAGCGTTCCGCGGTGCCTATGATCACTCGCTCCGGGGAGCCAGCCAGGGGCAGCACCCGGTCGTAGGTGGCTTGAAGTAGCGTCCGTCCGGAACGGCTGATGTCGAGGAACTGCTTGGGTCGATCGGCGGTGGAGAGAGGTCAGAAGCGCTGACCTTGGCCCCCGGCCATGATCACGGCTACGAAATGCTTGTCGCTCACATCGGTCCCCCCTTGGCGGCTACCCCGCCCTCACTTCCCGAACCGGCGCTCGCGCGCCTGGAACGACCTGACGGCGCGTAGGAAATCGACCCGGCGAAACTCCGGCCAGTTGGCGTCGCAGAAGTAGAACTCGCTGTACGCGGTCTGCCACAGGAGGAAGCCGGAGAGGCGTACCTCCCCGGAGGTGCGGATCACGAAGTCCGGGTCCGGCAGGCCGGCCGTGTAGAGATGGTGGGTGATCTGATCTGCGGTAAGGCTCGAGGCCAAGTCGGTCAGCGTGGCACCCTCGGCCGCCCGTTCCGTGGCCAGGCGCTTCACCGCGTCAACGATCTCCTCGCGCCCACCGTAACCGAGGGCAACGTTGAGGTGCATGCCGTCGTAGTCGCGGGTGGCTTCTTCCATGGCGGCGAGTGCGGCCTTGGCCTCGTCGGGGAAGTCGGCGATGTCGCCGATGATGCGGACCTTCACGCGGTTCGCGTGCAGGCGCTCGTCGTTCAGTAGGCTGCGCGCCTGCTCCGCGAAGAGGCGATGCAGATGGCCCACCTCTTCCGCCGAGCGGGAACGGTTCTCCGTGCTGAACCCCCACAAGGTCACGTGAGGGATGCCGAGTTCGAGGCACCAGTCGAGCACCTCTCGAGCCTTGCTCGCTCCGTAGTCATGCCCGGCCTTGACGTCGATGCCGGCCGCCTTGGCGAAGCGCCGGTTGCCGTCCATGATGATGCCGATGTGGCGCGGGAGGTGCCCCGCGGCCTTCACGGCGCGCGCCAGGCGCCGCTCGTACAGCCAGTAGAGCGGCCTCGTCGCGGCCGTCACGAAACCGAAGGCGCGTAGGGCCCCGTTGGAGGCGGTTTTCCCAGGCACGGCGTACTCTACCGCAGCCCTACTTGCCCCTCTTGTCGAGCATGGCCGCCGGCGTGCGGAGGAGGATGTCGATGTCCCACCACACCGACCAGTTGCGCACGTAGTGCGCCTCCATGGCCTGGCGCTCGTCGAAGCTGACGTCGTTCCGCGCCTCCGTCTGCCAATAGCCGGTCATGCCGGGACGGGCGAGGAAGATGATGTCCTGGTCCTTGCCCATCTCCTCGCGCTCGCGCTCCATGTACGGCCGCGGGCCGACGAGGCTCATCTGACCGCGTACGACGTTGAGGAGTTGCGGCAGCTCGTCGAAGGACACGCGCCGAAGGACGCGCCCGACGCGCGTCACGCGGGGGTCGCGCTCGAGCTTGTGGAACCGCGCGTACTCCTCGCGTAGTTCCGGGTGTTCGCTCAGGAGGGTCTGGA
>CAZVNY010000169.1:1695-4055 GCA_964628785.1 uncultured Thiobacillus sp. | reverse complement strand
TCGCGCGATTGAACCGGCCACCGATCTCCACGCGCAGCTTCGGCGTCACGGCGTAGTTGAAATTGGCGAACACCGCCGCATTCTTGCGCTCGAGCGTGCTCACGAGGTCGATCAGCAGCGGAGGCGTGGCCAGCAGAAAGCGTGGAATGCCGACCTTGCTGTCCGAATAGTAGGCGCCGAGAACGTATTGCAGCCGCCGGTCGTCAGGGGAAATGAAATTGAACTCCTGCGAGACGATCCGCTCCGTGGCGCGATAGTCGAGCGTATCGAAGAGCAGGTCCGCACCGTCGAAATCGCTGCCCTGCTCCGTCTCGCCGTCCTGGTAGCCGCTGATCGAGCGCAGCACCGTGCCGTTGCCGAAGCGGTAGTTCAGGTTTGCGGTGGCGCGAACGAAGCGATCGACCGCGAACAGGTCGGCGTTGCTCGCGATATCGTGCAGGGGCGCGCTGGACTCCACCGGCGCATAGGTGTTGGCGCCCGAATCGACGTAGTCGTAGTCCACCTTCACCACCGCGCTGAACGCGGGGGTCGGCGCCCACAGCATTCCGATCCGGCCGGCCGCACGTTCGAGCTCGCCGGGATGGCCGGTGTAAGGCCCGGAGTAATCGTAGAAGCTGTCGTGCCGTTCCGCGTCGCCCGCGAACCGAAGCGCGAAGGTTTCGCTTACCGGCACGTTCAGCACCAGGCGCGCCGCCAGCTGGTCGTAGTTGCCAGCCTGCACTTGCGCCGAGCCGCTGAAATCCGCCGGATCGGGATCGTTGGTCGTGACGAACACTGCACCGCCAGTCGAATTCTGGCCGGCAAACGTGCCTTGCGGCCCGCGCAGCACCTGGATGCTCTCAATGTCGAAGTAGGGTTCGCTCGAGCTGAAGTAGGCATTGAAGACCGCAACGCCGTCGCGATAGAGCGGCACGCCCGCCGCGGCATTGGTGGCGACTTCCGTGCGGCCGATGCCGCGAATGTTGAGCAGGTTGGCCTGCCCGTAGTTGCTGACACTGAGCGAGGGCGTGTTGAACTGCAGCGCATCGAGATTCACCACCTGTCGCGCGACCAGCTCGTCTTCCGACAGCACCGTGGCCGCCAGCGAGCTGGTCATCAGGTCGGTGCTGCGCCGCTCCGCCGTGACGACCACTTCGTCCAGTGCAGGGAGCGCGCCCGCGCCCCGGGCTGTCCCCTGCTGCGCCAAGGCTCCATTCGAAGCCATCAGGGCGCTGCACACCATGGCCAGCCTGCCCAAGTTCAAGGAGTAGTTGCGGTAGCGGACCATCCCGATTCCCCCACGGTTGCGAACGCGCCAGCCCACGCGCCCCAGACCTTACTCCGATGTTCACCAATCAGTCAATGAACAACATGATCAGGCCCGACTGCCTGCCGCTCGATGGCGTTGCAGCGGTCTTCTCGAGTTCAGTTAGCGCTGGCGGGAGGCGCAGACGGCGTTGAATCCCGCCGCTGCATAAGCGATGAGGCGCTCGCCGAAGGCGTCGACATCGTCCGACCGGCAGGCCCCGCCCGACAGCAGTTCGATGCGTCCCGTACTGGCCTGCAGCAGCATCAGGGACCCGGAGAGCATCATGTAGCTCCAGTACAGGTCCTCGTCCCTGGCGTGCGGCAGCGCCTTCTTGAGCAAGCCGATGAGGCGGTGGATGACGCTGTCGAAATAGCGACTCATCATCTCCCCTCCCCAGTCCTGGCTGTTGTTGGCCGAGGCCACCAGTGCGGAGAAATTCCGCCAGCCTTCATCTGCGTGGCGGTCGGCATCGAGGATGGGATTCAGGAATGCCCGCAGCGCGCCTTCCACCGTGATGTCGCGGTTCTGCTCCTCGTAAGCACGCATGGCATCCATGCGTGCCTGGTTGATCCCCTCGGCGCGCCGCTGGAAGACGGCGTCGAACATGCCGCGCTTCGTGCCGAAGTAGTAATACACGAGCGCCGTGTCGACGCGCGCATGCTGCGCGACGTTGCGCACCGTCACGCCGTAAAGCCCGTGCCTGGCGAACAGCGCTTCGGCCGCATCGAGCAGACGGTCCCGGGTTTCGAGACTGCGCTGCGCCTTCTTCGAAGTCTTCAACTGGGGCGCCCGCGGCATCTGGTGCTGGCGGCTCAGTTTGCCCATCCGCTTGCCTGCACGCTTGCCCGCGCGCAACTGGAAGCTCGGTCGAATTTTCGGCATTTCGCGCCTGACGGTGGCCCGGTTCCCCGCAAGATACCTTGTTCATTATCCGTTGAAAATCTCGCGCAGTGGGACTCGGTCACTCAATCCCGGTGAAATGACCCAACACGTCCATATGCTTGTGCGGCACGCCGATGATGTCGATGGTATTCGTGCCGATGAGATAGAAAATCACGTGCGAACCCTGCGG
>CAZVNY010000169.1:0-1595 GCA_964628785.1 uncultured Thiobacillus sp. | reverse complement strand
TGATGTCGATGGTATTCGTGCCGATGAGATAGAAAATCACGTGCGAACCCTGCGGCAACCACGTGCATCGCGCGATGCTTTTTCAGGCCGCCGTATGCTCGCGGCGTGAGCCGGAACGACGGCTTCATTCACCGGCGTCCGCGTCGACAATCAACTTCTCTACCGAATAGTCCTGGACATACTCGCCGCGTGAAGCCTGGCCGGCGCCCTCGGCCAGATGCGCACGCAACGCCTCCATCTTCGTCTTTCGTTCCTCGAGTACACGCAGCGCCGATCGGACCACTTCGCTGGCGGACCCATAGCGCCCGCTTGCGACTTCGTTGCGGATGAAAACTTCCCAATGTTCGCCGAGGCTCAGACTGGTGGTGGCCATGCTGGATTCCGCTGATTACTCACTATTATTATTTATGAATAATGCGGGTTACTCTGTCAAGCCCCAGGTGAGCCTTCGTTTGAAAGGCCTCTTCAGCGCACGTCGAGCGATCCACCCTGCGCGGGCAGGCCCCCGACTTCGAGGGCTGCGCCGCTGTCCTTGTTCACGACATCGACCGCGATTACTTCGAGCGAATAGGTAGCGGCAGTCGGTGGCACGGTCGGCGTGGGTCGCGACGGATCGCCGGATCCGTCGCCGCTGCGGCTGCAGCCCGCCGGCAAGGCCAGCACCGCGAGCAGCAACGCGGCGATTATTTTCGGTCTTGCGCCTACCAGGTTCATGGCCTCACTCCTCGCCCAGTTCGCCGAACACATAGACGATCAGCAGGTCCGTATCGCCCACCTCAAGGTCGAGCGGTGCGTCGAGCGTCAGCGTCAATGAGCCGTCGTCGATCGCGAACTGTTCGGTTGCGACCACGGCATCGCCGGCATTCCACTCGCCGTCGTGGTTGCGATCGTGCACGAGCACGACATGGTCCACCTCGCGCTCGTCACCGGGTCCGCGCGCCTGCACGGTCAGCGAGCGAAGTTGCGCGTCCCCGGAAGCGCTGTGCAAGCGGGTGCGCGCCATGACCGCTTCACCGTCCGCCCCGACATCCATGACCGTGCGCGGCTGCGGCAACGGGCTCACCGCGGCCGACACCGGCACCGCGAGTCCACCCACCAGCCGGATCACGCCATCGGCCAGGCCGTCGGAATCGTTGGGGCCACCGTCGGTCAGCGTCAGGCGCAGGCAGCCGTAAGCCACCTGCAGCCCATCGAGGTAGGCACTGCTCGCCGGCGGCGGACACACACCCTCGCCGCCTGCCGCCGATTCGAGCGCTTCGCCCGCGCCCTCGACGATCGCCCGCCACTCCCCGCCTGCATGCACACGGAATTCGGCGTTGAGCGTCAACGGCCAGGCGAGTGGCAGCACGACTCGCGCCTGGCCACCGGGTACAAGCCCCGTGATTTCGAAGTCGAGCACGTCGCTCGAGTAGCCGAATTCCACATCGACCGCCACGTCACGCTCTGCCAGTACCGCCTGGGCCCCGCTTCGCGCAAAGACGCGCGTGCCGAGCCGCAGGCCCACTCCGGTGAGCGCTTCGAGCACCCGGCCGTCCGGAGCGAGACGCAGCAGGTTCGCGTTCGGCAGGTCATCGAGGTAGTCGGGAATGCGATCG
>CAZVNY010000168.1:0-4078 GCA_964628785.1 uncultured Thiobacillus sp. | reverse complement strand
TTTTGGCTTGACATATAGGCGTTTTTCGCCCTATAATAGGGGCATAGGCGTGGTGCACCTGCCGGCGTCGTCGGGCCCCGAGCAAGTGGGCATGGACCGGCTCATGGATGCCATCGATGCCTTCGTGAGCAAGGGCAGAAGGCAATAGCCTCTTTGCGTGAGACTCGCGCGTAGCGGGGCTTTGCCCCCTCTCTCTCTTGTGGGAGGGCGCGGAGAGGGAAACGTGCAAGGCGATTCGCCGTTGCATGTTCCGGGGGGAGGTGAATCGCCAAGAACATTAGGTGCGCTGCCCTGTGCCGGGTAGGCGGGATGGATGCCTGGCGGGTTGCCAGGGGGGGCGTCAGAGGTCCTGACCCGGGTCGCGGGCCCGGCGTTTGTGGATGCGTTCCGCCGCCGCCAGATCGCTCAAACGGATCATGGACTGATCAAGGCGTCCGACATAACGCTGGGCCTCCAGTCGGGCATCCCCCTGGCGCCAGGTCAGGGTGCGGTTCTCGAAGCTGTCCCCCTTGCGGTTTTTGATCTGTTCCCGTGCCACCTCGGCGGGACCGTACTTCTCTTCCAGGCCCCGGGTCACCTGCTCGAACCGGCTGGCGGGCAGGCTGATGGTGATGCCGGTCAGCCGGGCCCGGTCATAGAAGTAATACAGGCTGTTGATGCGTACACCGGCGATGGTCTCCTGTTCCTTGGGGCGCAGATTGCAGACCTGGTCCGCCACGGGGGTGCGCAGTTCACGACAGTCGAAACGGGGGTCCTGGGTGATGCCCAGGTTGGAGCTGCCGATGTGCTGGCCCTTGAAACCCAGGGGCTCGCCGGCCGGGGCCTGCTTGGCGGACAGGGTTGCGGCCAGAAACAGGGCGGTCCATGTCCATGCACCCAGGGTGGCTTTGCGGGCCTGGTGCTGAAAAAAGCCCATGCCTTTTTTCAATCCCGTTCCTCGATCCAGTGCATCTGGATGGATTCCAGGATCTTTTCGTTGGAGCGGTTGGGGTCGTCAGCAAAGTCCGGCAACGCCATGACCCAGCGATGCAGGTCGGTGAAGCGGATATAACGCGGGTCCACGTCCGGATGGTGTTCTTCCAGGGCGATGGCGATATCCAGGGTGTCGGTCCATTTCATGTGCTGGCCTCTGGCGGCAGTGGATTACGGGTGTGGATATTGCTTCGATATTGGCTCGATATTGGTGCTCGGGAGCAAGGCATGCGGGGTCTGGGGATTGCCCACGGCCCATCAATGCCCTTCCTTGACCATGTTGATGGTGTACTTGGGGATCTCCACCACCAGATCCTCGTCCCCCACCAGGGCCTGACAGGACAGACGTGAGGTGGGTTCCAGGCCCCAGGCCTTGTCCAGCAGGTCGTCTTCCTCTTCCGTCGCCTCTTCCAGGCTGTCGAAGCCTTCCCGCAGGATCACATGGCAGGTGGTGCAGGCGCAGGATTTCTCACAGGCGTGTTCGATTTCGATATCGTTTTCCAGGAGCACGTCGCAGATGGACTTGCCGGTGGGTGCGTCCAGTACGGCGCCGTCGGGACAAAGCTCCACATGGGGCAGAACGATCAGTTGGGGCATGGCGGTCAGACCTCCAGTTCATCCAGTTTATGGCCGGTCAGTGCCTTGCGTACCGACTGGTCCATGCGCCGTGCGGCAAATTCCGTGGTGCCCTGGTTGAGGGCTTCGCTGGCGCGTTTGATGGCCGTCAGTTCCTGACTTTCCAGGGCGGTCTGCAGGCTGGTCATGAGGCTTGCGATCTGCGCGATTTCTTTGGCACTCAGCAGTGCCTGGCCGTTTTCGGCCAGAGCCGCCTGGATGGCTTCCAACAGGCGCTGGCCATCCACTCGGGCCTCCGCCAGGTTGCGGGCGGCCATGTCGTCCTGGGCATGGGCATAGGAATCCTGCAACATGTTGGCCACTTCCTCGTCCGTGAGGCCATAGGAGGGTTTTACGACGATACGGGCCTCGATGCCCGTACCCATCTCCTGGGCGGTGACCGAGAGCAGGCCATCGGCATCTACCTGGAAGGTGACCCGGACGCGTGCCGCCCCCGCCACCATGGGGGGGATGCCGCGCAATTCGAAGCGGGCCAGGCTGCGGCAGTCCGTCACCAGTTCACGTTCACCCTGCACCACATGGATGCTCATGGCGGTCTGACCGTCCTTGAAGGTGGTGAACTCCTGGGCCCGGGCGGTGGGGATGGTGGCGTTGCGGGGGATGATCTTTTCCGTCAGCCCCCCCATGGTCTCCAGTCCCAGGGACAGGGGTACCACGTCCAGCAGCAGCCAGTCGTCGCTGCCCTTGTTGCCTGCCAGCACGTTGGCCTGCATGGCCGCGCCCAGGACCACCACCTTGTCCGGGTCCAGGTTGGTCAGGGGGACCTGGCCGAAGTGTTCGCCCACGGCGGCCTGGATACGGGGGATGCGGGTGGCGCCCCCCACCATGACCACGCCCTGCACATCCTCCGGCTGCAGGCCCGCATCCCGCAGGGCCTTGCGCGTGGTGGTCAGGGTCTTGTTCACCAGGCTGGCGGTCATGGCGTTGAATTCGGTCTCGCTCAGGCGCAGGTTGATGACCTCGCCGGTGGACAGCACCACAGTGATATTGGTCTCTTCATGGTCCGTGAGAGCTTCCTTGGCGGCCCGGGCATGGCTCAGGAGCAAGGCCTTGTCCTGATCCGCCAGGGTGTGGATCTTGGCCTGATCCAGTACCCAGCAGTAGATGCGGCGATCGAAGTCGTCGCCCCCCAGGGCGGAATCGCCGTTGGTGGCCAATACCTCGAACACGCCCTTGGTGAGCTTGAGGATGGAGATGTCGAAGGTGCCTCCGCCCAGGTCGTAGACGGCATAGATGCCCTCGGCGGCGGTGTCCAGGCCATAGGCGATGGCGGCGGCGGTGGGCTCGTTGAGCAGGCGCAGCACATTGAGTCCCGCCAGCCTGGCGGCGTCCTTGGTGGCCTGGCGCTGGGCATCGTCGAAATAGGCCGGCACGGTGATGACCGCGCCCACCAGTTCACCCCCCAGGGCGGCTTCGGCCCTGCTCTTGGTGGCCTTGAGGATCTCGGCGGAGACCTCCACCGGGCTTTTCACGCCGGCCACGGTCTTGATTTGCACCATGCCGGGGGCATCCACGAACTGGTAGGGCAGGGTGGTGGCATCCGGGATGTCCTTGATGCCCCGCCCCATGAAGCGCTTCACCGAAACGATGGTGTTGCGCGGGTCCACCGCAGTCTTGGCCAGGGCGGCCTGGCCCACGGTGGTGCTGCCGTCTTCGTGGTAACGCACCGCCGAGGGCAGCAGACCGTGGCCCCGGGCGTCGTTCAGGACCACGGCCACGGCATTGCGCACACTGGCCACCAGGGAATTGGTGGTGCCCAGATCGATGCCGACCGCCAGACGATGCTGGTGGGGGGCGGTGGACATGCCGGGTTCGGCGATTTGCAACAGGGCCATGGGGCTCGATCAGGAGTTGGATGTAGGCAAAGGACAGACCCGGCGTGAGGACATGGGCGTTGCCGGGGCATGGGTAGCGGGGGATGGCGGGGCTGCGCATCGCATTGCCCGTGTCCCCGTCCAGGTCACGTCAATCCAGGGCTGCATAGACCGTATCCACTTCTTCCAGGAGTTTGTCCATGAAACGCAGCTTGCGCAGGGTCTCGGCGGCATGGGGGTAATCCCGGGTCTCGTCGATGAGACGGGCCAGCTCGTCCTGCAAGGCCCTGGCATGGCTGCGCAGTGTCTGTTCCAGGTCCGCCAGTGCATCCGCATTGGGGTTTGCAGTGACCTCCGCCAGGGCTTCACGCCATTCCATCTGCTGCATGATGAAGTCAGCCGGCATGGCGGTGTTCTTCGGGTCCAGGGCATCGACACCCTGCAACTGCAGGAGGTAACGGGCCCGCTCGAAGGGCTTTTTCAGGGTCTCGTAGGCCTCGTTGGCCCGAGTGGTCCACTGCATGGACAGACGCTTGTCCGCCTCCCCCGCATGGGCAAAGCGGTCCGGATGGATCTGCGCCTGCAAGTCCCGATAGGCCGCATCCAGACGGCCGCTATCCAATGCATAGCGCACGGGCAGGCCGAAGAGCTGGAAG
>CAZVNY010000167.1:0-4134 GCA_964628785.1 uncultured Thiobacillus sp. | reverse complement strand
AAACCATGCGAAATCAATAATTTCTGGATCGCCACGTCGCTTCGCTCCGCGCGATGACGCATTTAATCCGCGTTTCCCTAACGGGTTTGCCGATGTAACCGGGTGAGGCAAGCCTGACGCACCGGCCCCACGGGACGAAGCGCACGGGCCCCGAGGGCCTGCCGGCCCTCAGTTGCCGGGCCAGGTGCGGGTCTGCAGGGGCAGCGGGCTGCCCGGCTGCCAGTCCTTGAACAGGACTTGGGCCTCGCTACGCTGAGCCTCACTGAGCTGCCCGGCCATGGCGTCCAGGCGGCCCTGGGCCTCCTTGTTGCCCTGGGTGGCCGCCAGCTCGAACAGGGCGTAGGCCAGGACCGGGTTGTGGATGCCACGGCCGGGATCGGCATAGAGGATGCCCATGCCCAGCTGGGCCACCACCGTACCCTGCTCGGCAGCCTGGCCCAGCCAGTGGATGGCCGCCGCGTCATCCATGTCTCCACCCTGTCCGGCGGCATACATGACCCCCAGGTTGATCTGGGCGTCGGTATAGCCCTGCTCCGCCGCCTTGCGGTACCAGTCCCGGGCCTGGGGCTGGTCCTGGGGCATGCCCCGGCCGTTGGCGTGCATCAGGCCCAGATTGAACTGGGCCCCAGGGTTGCCTTGTTCAGCGGCGGCGCGGAACCACTGCGCGGCCTGGGCCTCGTTCCTTTCCACCCCCTGCCCCCGGGCATGGAGATAGCCCAGGTTGAGCTGGGCCACGGGATGGCCCTGTTGCGCGGCCATCAGGTACCAGTGGGCGGCCTGGGCATAGTCCTGTTCCAGGCCCTCGCCGCGCTCATACATGACCCCCAGGCCGAACTGGGCCCCGGTATGGCCCTGCTCCGCCGCCTGGCGGTACCAGCGGGCGGCTTCCGCGCTGTCCTGGGCAACGCCATGGCCGCTTTCCAGCAGGACTGCCAGGTTGAACTGGGCCCGGGCATCGCCCTGTTCCGCCGCCTTGTGGAACCAGCGTGCGGACTCACCCAGATCCTGGAGCACGCCCTCCCCCTGGCCGTACATGATCGCCAGGTTGAACTGGGCGGTCGCCTCACCCAGCTCCGCAGCCTTGCGGAACCAGTGGGCGGCCACCCTGGGGTCCTGCTTCACGCCCACGCCCTGGCTGTACATCAGGCCCAGGTTGAACTGGGCCGGCCCGGAATCCTGCTGGGCGGCACGGCGAAACCAATTCGCGGCCTGGGTCGGGTCCTGCTCCACCCCTTCACCCATGAGATAGAGGTTGCCCAGATCGAGCTGGGCCCCAGCATGGCCCTGGTCGGCGGCCTTGCGGAACCAGCGCGCGGCTTCCCGCACGTCCTGCGCCACACCGTTGCCTTCCAAGTAGAGCAGGCCCAGGCCGTACTGGCCCTTGTCTTCCCCACGCTGGGCACTGGCCTGAAATTCCCGCAGTGCGGTGGTGTAATCCTGCTGCTGGTAGGCGGCAATGCCTTGCTCCAGGTCCGCCCGGGCGGCCGGCGGAAGGATGAGCAGGCTGGCCCAGATCAGGGCGCACAGGGACCGGGCATAACGGGTTCGGGTGGGGCACATGGCTTTGCAGTGTGAGGGGGACAGGGGCACAGTGTACAAGGGCGCGCCCGCGAAAAGCGCGGATTCCTGCCTGCCCCTTCAGGGGGCCCTGGCGGGCCTCAAGCCTGTTTAGTGTGAAACTCGCTAAATTCGTCATCACGCGGAGCGAAGCGACGTGGTGATACAGAAGTTATTGATTTCACATGGTTTCTGGATTGCCGCGCTGTGCGCGCAATAACGGCAAGGGATTTGTTCAGCGTTTTCTTGGCTCCCCTCCCCCGCAGGCGGGGGAGGGGCTGGGGGTGACGGCAGGGTGGAGAGGGAAACCTGCAAGGCGATTCGCCGTTTCATGTTCCGGGGTGGTGAGTCGCCATGGACGTCAGGATGGTCACCAAGAGCCCCAGGCTGCCCAGCATCAGTCCCAGAAACAGCCAGGCCAGGAGTATGAAGCGGCGCCCCAGTTGCTCCTGGGACTGGTTGCTGATGAGGAAGGGGCGGCCGGCATCGGGGCGGGAGAGGAAGTGTTTGGGGGCCTGAGCCCGGATGACGGCATGCTGCCGGGCTATCTCCCGGCGCGCGGCCAGGCGGGCCAGGGTCCATTCCCGGGCGCTGATGTTGCCGTCACCATCCAGGTCGAAGCGGCGATACAGCGCTTCGGGGTCCTTCTTCCACTCGCCCAGCAACTTCCCCACGGCCAGCCGGGCATTCAGCACCTGATCATGGCTGTTCACGCTGCGAAAACCCCCCAGGGCATAGAGCAGGTCGTCTTTCAGCAACACTTCCTCGGTGTAGCGTAGATTGCCCTCCCGTCGGGTCTCCTTGTGGGTGGTCTGGATGTGGCCTCCCTGGGGCTCGATGCAACAGCGCCCGCTGGTGTCTTCCAGGTCGAAAGGGTCCTGGCTTTCGCCGCTGTCCTGGTGCTGCCACCTGTTGTTGACCAGACGCTCCACCCGGTAGCGGTACCACAGGCAGGGCAGCTGGATATGGGGTGTGAGCAGTTGCCGGCCCTGGTGGGGCTGGGCACGGCCCCGCAGCTCCACGTAGCCCTGGGCGGCAGAGGCCACCCGGGAGGTGGGCGTGTCGTTGATGGCCCGGACCATGCGCAGGGCGGTGATCCAGCCCGCCATGTTGAGCAATGTCAGGAGGGGCAGGCTGATGCTCCAGGCCCGCAGGCTGGACAGCTGCAGGGCCAGGCCCAGCACGAAGGCCTGGATGAAGAAGAGTAAGGTGAAGAACCGGCCGCGCCAGGCCCGCAACATCAGCTCAGCAACGCCTTGACGTCAACGTCCCTCACGTCCTCCTTGGCGAAGGTCAGCAGGTAACGGGGACCGAAACCGAACAGGCCCGCCACCAGGTTTTCGGGGAATTGCTCCACGCGCACGTTGTTCAGGTTCACGCTCTCGTTGTAGAACTCGCGCCGGTCGGCGATGGCCTCTTCCAGGCTGGTGATGCGCTGCATGAGCTGGACGAATTGCTCGTTGGCCTTCAGCTCCGGGTAGGCCTCCACCACGGCGAAGATCTGCCCCAGCCCCGAACGCAACACCCCCTCTGCCACCCCCAGGGCGGGGATGTCGCCGGCCTGGCTGGCAGCCTGCACCCGGCTGCGGGCCTCGGTCACCTTATGCAGGGTTTCCTGCTCGAACTGCTTGTACTGCCGGCAGACCTCCACCAGCTTGGGTAGTTCGTCATGACGCTGCTTGAGCAGCACATCGATGTTGGACCAGGCCTTGGACACGTTGTGCCTGAGCTGCACCAGCCCGTTGTAGATGAAGATGCCGTAGATCAGGACGCTGGCGATGATGGCCCAGAAGAGGATGGCGCCGTACATGGATACTTGCTCCTGTGTTTGCCCGCAAAGGAAGTGCAACTCGGCTTAACGGCACATGCCACTGGGAAATGTAGCTGTACGGCTGGGGTGGCGGTGCGGGCAGGGATACGGGCAGTGTCAGCAAAAGCCGACGTCATTGCGAGGAGCCGGAGGCGACGTGGCAATCCAGAACACGCAAAACCCCTGGATCGCTTCGCTGCGCTCGCGATCCCACTCTCCCCTTGCCCGGGGGAAAACCGAAGCAAACGCTCAGTCTTCTTCCGAATCGAGTACGGTCTGCAGACCGGAGAGCTTTTCGCCTTCGCCCAGGTTGATGAGGGTGACGCCCTGGGTGGAGCGGCCGGCGCTGCGGATCTCGCTCACGCGGGTGCGGATGAGCACGCCGCCGGTGGTGATGAGCATGACCTCTTCTTCCGGCTTCACCAGGACCGCACCCACCACTTTGCCGTTGCGGGCCGAGGTGGAGATGGCGATGACCCCCTGGGTGCCCCGGCCGGTCTGGCGGTATTCCCCCACCGGGGTGCGCTTGCCGTAGCCGTTTTCCGTGGCGGTGAGGACCTGTTCGTCCTCGCTTTCCGCCACCAGCAGGCTGATGACCTGGGCGCCGGCGGGCATCCTGATGCCGCGCACGCCCCGGGCGGCGCGGCCCATGACGCGGACTTCGCTCTCCTCGAAGCGGTTCGCCTTGCCTTCGTCGGAGAACAACATGATCTGCTGGTTGCCCGTGGTGATGGCCACCCCCACCAGGCGGTCGCCTGCGTCCAGGT
>CAZVNY010000166.1:0-4139 GCA_964628785.1 uncultured Thiobacillus sp. | reverse complement strand
TCGCCATTGAGGTCCGCGGCGCTTTTGCCCCAAATGCTGAGCGGGCCGGCTTCGTCGATCACGCGATGATGGAAGAACTCCGCCGCCGTCGCACTGCGCACAGCCAGGGCGGCAAAGAGGGCGAGGTGCAGCAGGTGCGGGCTCATCGCTTGAATCCTGGCGGGGTGCGCCGGCTACAACTGCACGACGCAAACGTCGGAGCGCTGGGGAGCGGCGCCGACAGCCTCCCCATAGATGTTCTTGAGCGGCGTCGCGCCGACGGCGTTGGCGCCGCCCGCGGCGATGCCGCGGTTGTAGCTGAGCCACTTCCCGTCGGGCGACATGTGGGGATGCGGGTGGCTCGCCTGGCCGGGTACCCAATTCGTGTCGTGACACGCGAGCACCTCAAAGCGCGGGATTCCCTCCACATTGCAGTCCCGCCAGTGCACCGCAGTGATCAGGTTGCGGGAGAACAGCGCGTCGGCGAGGATGGCGTGGCTCCGGGTATGGGTGCCCACATGGCCGTAGTGAAACTGCGGGAAGTGCCCTTCCCAGACAACGCGGCCTGCGCGGTCGGCGACGCCGACAAAGTGGCCGGCAGGCGACGTGGGATAGGAGTGTTTCTGCGCCGTGCCATGGTAGTAAACGAACTGGCCGCAATGGCTCCAGTTGCTGTGGATCTGGAAGCGATTGGGGTCGCGCGGACGAATCTCGACGAGCGCCGCGGACTTCGTGTGGAGCGTCCAGACGCGCGACGTACGCCCGTCGCCGCCGCCGCCGAACTTGGGCGGCAGGTCGCGATCGATGAGGAGCAGATCGGGGTCGGTTGGGCATGGAACAAGGTGGTTGCACTGCGCCCGCGCCTCGCGGAACACCTCGCGCAGGCGTCCGCTGGCCAAGTCGATCTCGCAATGGACGGCAGGCGTCACCTTCACGCCATCGACCATGACCGGCGCGGCACGCCGCAGCACGAAGAGCCGCCGGCCGTCGCAACTGCCGGCGGGAGCCCGCAGGCCGGGGGTGCCGGCAAGGACCGTGCGCTCCCGCAGGGTCGCCAGATCAATGAGCCGGACCGAGTCGCCGGTGACCACAGCGACGGAATTGAGGGCGGGAATGACTGCGGAATTCCAGATGGTTAGCGGTTGGGAGGCAGTCCCGACATCGAGCACGGTGATCTCGCCGGTCGCAACTTCCGCCCGGAGCAGGGCGGTGCCGCCGTCGTTGAGCGTTGTGCCGAGCAGCAGAAAGCGGCTGTCGGGCGAGAATGCCGTATTGAGGTGGTAGGTGGGCTGCTCGTTGAACTGCCGTTGTGTCGTGAGGCTGCGGCTGGAACGGCCGGTGAAGCTGTCTGCAAACTCGACCGATTCGTTGAAAGAATCGCCTTTGCAGAGCAGCGAATCGCCCTCCGTCGCGATCGACGAAGGTCGTGCTTCGCCGGTCGAGGGAAGAAAAGCCGCTGCGCCGAAGCCGACGCAGGCGGCGGCACCAGCCAGAAAGTCGCGACGGCTGGTGTGCGGCGATCCTGGCATTGGACCATGCGGCGGATGCGAAGTCTGCGGGAAACAATGCATCCACGGGTTCATGGATCGGTCGGTACTGACGGGAAAAAGTAGCTCGAACGTTTCGTGTGGCGCGGAAGCGGATTCGGGTAGTGATCGGCCTTCCAGCGCTCGTGCAACACCAGCATCGCCGCCACGCGGTCGGGATACATGGCGGCGAGATCGTTCTGCTCGCCCACGTCGTCCGCCAGGCGATAGAGCAGTGGGCGCGGAAGCCAATAGCGCAGAACCAATTTCCAATCGCCGTCGAGTACGGCGGCGTTCTGCTGGTTTTCCCAATGCAACGACTCGGGACGCTTGAAGGGTTCGCCGCGCAGGAGCGGGAGCAGCGAGATGCCATCTATCTTGTGGCCGGGTGCCGGTTGAATGCCGGCGGCTTCCATCAAGGTCGGCAGAATATCCATGGTCACGCCGGCACCATCACGCACCGCGCCCGCAGGCAGCCGGCCCGGCCAACGTGCGATGAAGGGAACCCGCAGTCCGCCCTCGTGCACGCCGAACTTGAATCCCCGCAAAGGACCGTTCGAAAAGTCGGCACCTTCCGGACCGTAGTGCTTCGGCTCGGCCGAAGGTCCGTTGTCGGAGGTAAACACGACGAACGTGCGTTCGAATGCCTTCAGGTCATCGATCGCGGATAGCACGCGGCCGATGCCCGCATCCATCTGCTCGATCATCGCCGCGTAGATGGCGAATAGACCGCGGTCCGGAAAGCGGCGACGATACTTGTAGACCAGCTCGGCGGGCGCTTCCAGCGGATAGTGCGGGGCGTTGAAAGCGAGGTAGAGAAGAAATGGCCGATCCGGCCGGACCTCGGTCCGCAACCACTGGACGGCACGGTCGGCAAGGGCATCCGTGAAATATCCCGTCACCGGGATCGGAGTTTCATTGTGGAAGGTTTCCTGGGGCTGCCAGTACATCGGCGTGCCGATCAGGGATCCCCAAAATTCGTCGAATCCATAGGTGCGTGGGGCATTGGCCGGTCCAAATCCCAGATGCCACTTGCCGATCAAAGCACTTCGATAGCCACCGGCCTTCAGTGCCTGCGGCATCGTGATGGCGCTGTGGTCGAGTGCCAGGGACGGGACGTCCCCGCGTGCTTGCGGGCTGGCGAGTTCGGGCATGCCGACGCTATGGGGATACCGTCCGGTGAGAAGTGCCGCCCGGGTGGGCGAACACATGGGAGCCGATGCCCGGAAGTTCGTGAGCTTGACGCCCTCACGTGCCAGGCGGTCGAGGTGGGGAGTGTCGATCCGCGAGCCATCCTGGCCGAGGTCGGCCCACCCGAGATCGTCGGCCAGGATCACCAGGAAATTCGGCCTTGGCTCTTGCGAGGGGACAGCAGAAGCCGGGCTGGCAAATGCCAATGCCAACAGCACGAAGGCAACGCTGACGCGCCAGTCCGAAAACTTGCAAGTCCCAGCGGCTTGCCATGCGCCTGCTCTCTCCGGAAAAAGCGTCATCATGCCGGTCGACATGGTGCCCGGACACCTCCCTTTGCGCTGCACAACCCGGTTCATCGCCGTGCGCCGTGTCCACCCGCTTGGAAGTAGTCGCCAAAAACCGGAAGCAGGGAGCGGCCGAACTCCTCCCAGTCGGACCCAAGCGGCATCTTCTGCTTGCCGGCGATCCAGTGGGCGTTGAATTCCAGGATGGCAGCCGGAATGCCAAAGCGCTCAAACCAGCCTTCGCCCAGCGTGCCGGGATTGCGGAACTTGCCACCCGTGCTGCCCTCGCGGAACCAGGTGTGCTGGCGCAGGAGAGCCTCGAGACGTCGCATGTTCTCGAGATACTCCTCCAATCCCGGCACGTCGGGACGGCTGAGGTGGAGCTTGCCCTCGGCGTCGTTGTGGAGTTCCAACGCCAGGTGGGGAAGCCTGCCTTCAGCCTTGGCACGCAGAAGCCATTCCTCAAGGGCGCTATTCTCCGGGGCGAGATCGGCCGGCGCCGGCCGATCCCAGTTCCGGTTCAGATCACGGCCGCGGAGATTGAAACGCGTGCGTCCACGGGCGACGCCGTCCTTGTTGGCCATCGGCATCACGTAGACACAAAACGTGTCCAAGGCCCGACGGCTTGCCGGCGTGTCCGCCAACAGGGCGCGCAGCAGGCCCTGCACCACCCAATTGCCACCCGGCTCCCACGGATGGGCGCGCGCGCGAAGAAAGACCCGGAACGGTGCATCGATCCGACCCACCCGCACAATCTCCAACGGCCGGCCCTCGACCGTCCGGCCGATTGTCTCGATGGCGACCAGCGGGTGCCGCCCAATCTCTTCCAGGAGCATGCCGAGGTCACTGAGTCGGTAGGGCTCAATCCGGGCGATGTAAAGCGAGCCGCCAGCCGGCATGGTCACACGCAACCGCACGCGGTCACCGATCACCTCAAGTGCCTCGGCACGCCAGTTCCTGCCATCCTCGGAGAGCACGCAGATCGGCCGGTTGCGAATCGGGTTCGAGGGGAAGCCGTTCCAATAGTCGGCAAAGTTCCGGAGGACCAACGTTTGTGCGGACCCGGCCTGAGCTTCCAGGCGGAAGTGCCAGTGCCCCGAAGCGCGGTTGGGTGACGCCCGTTCATGATCATATTGCAACGAGATGAGAACGGATC
>CAZVNY010000165.1:0-4157 GCA_964628785.1 uncultured Thiobacillus sp. | reverse complement strand
GATGTTGTTACGCAGAATAACTACTTGATTTGGTAAACACCCTCTAAGGAAACGCGGAACAGACCCATTGCCGTCATTGCGCGCGCAGCGCGGCAATCCAGAATGCATGCGAAATCAACAACTTCCGGATCGCCACGTTGCTGCGCTCCGCGCGATGACGGATTTAATCGGCATTTGCCAAATGGCCTTCGTGGCCGGAATGAACGGACCTTCCAGGGAAGCGCCACGGAGTCTGACCTGATGGCAAGTACTGGAGCATGAGCAAATCCGCGCTATTCACTTGGCCCGTACGGGTCTATTGGGAAGACACCGATGCCGGTGGCGTGGTGTATTACGCCAACTATCTGAAGTTCCTGGAGCGGGCCCGTACCGAATGGCTCTCCGCCCTGGGTCTGGAGCAGGATCATCTGGCCCGGGAAGAGGGGGTGGTTTTCGTGGTGCGCCGGGTGGAGGTGGATTATCTGCGTCCCGCCCGCTTCAATGACCGGCTGCTGGTGGAAAGTGGTCTCGAGACGCTGAAACGGGCCAGCATGGCCATGGTCCAGCGCATCCTGCGTGGCCAGGAAGTGCTTTTGGAGGCCCGGGTGCAGGTGGCCTGTGTCGCACAGGCGGACTTCCGCCCGGCTAAAATCCCCGCCAGTGTGACTCTGGCCTTCAATCCCTGATCCCCATGGAAATCTCTCTCGCCCAGGACATGTCCTTCATCAGCCTCGTTGCCCAGGCCAGCTGGGTGGTGAAGGCAGTCCTTTTCCTGCTCCTGTTGGCATCCATAGTGTCCTGGTGGCTGATCTTCGAAAAGATGTTCAATCTGCGCCGGGAGTTGCGTGGGGCCCGGCTTTTCGAGCGGGACTTCTGGGGCGGCGGGCACAGCGCCATCATCGAGCGCATGGGCCAGGAGGGTCGCCGGTCCGGCATGGAAGAGGTATTTCGCGCGGGCACGCGGGAATTCCGTGCCCAGCGCAAGCACGGGGTCTCGGATCAGGCCGTGCTGGAAAGTGCCCGACGCGCCATGCGGGCGGCCTACCAGCGGGAGATGGACGAGTTGGAGGCCTTCATGCCTTTTCTCGCCACGGTGGGCTCCGTTTCCCCCTATGTGGGGCTGTTCGGTACGGTGTGGGGCATCATGAACGCCTTCATCGGTCTGTCCAACGTCGCCCAGGCTACCCTGGCCCAGGTGGCCCCGGGTATCGCCGAGGCCCTCATCGCCACGGCCATCGGCCTGTTCGCCGCCATTCCCGCGGTCATCGCCTACAACCGCTTCAGCCATGACATCGACCGGCTGGCCAATCGTTATGACGTGTTCATGGAGGAGTTCTCCAACATCCTGCAGCAGGAAGTGGCGCGCACATGAGCCATCGCCGCCCGCGCCGGTCCATGAACCAGATCAACGTGGTGCCCTATATCGATGTGATGCTGGTGCTGCTGGTGATCTTCATGGTGACGGCCCCCTTCATCAATCCCACCCAAGTGGAATTACCCAGCGTGGGCAAGAGCACCACGTCTCCCAGTGCCCCCCTGGAGGTGGTGGTGCGGGCGGATGGCAGCCTGTTGTTACGCGACCGGGCCGGCGGTGAAGAGGGGGAAATGGTGAGTCAGGAGGGCTTGCCCGGCGCCATACGGGCGCGGCAGCAAATCAACCGCCTTCAGCCCGTGGTCATCTCTGCCGATAAGAACGTGCGTTACGAAGTGGTCATGCACGTCATGGATGTTTTGCAATCCCAGGGGGTGCCCCGGGTCGGACTTTTGGTGAAGCCAGCGCAACCGTGATCGCGGTACCTCGATATCAGCCCTTTTCCTCCTTCGGACTGGCCATGGCGGTACATGGGCTGTTCCTGCTGGGCCTGGTGTTGAGCATGTCCTGGAAAAACATGCCGCATCTACCCGTGGAGGCGGAACTGTGGACCTCCCTGACCCCGCAGCCCGCACCACCGGAGCCTCTGCCCCAGCCAGGGGAGGCTTTGCTGAGCGAGCCCCCGCCCTTGCCGCCGCCGGCCCTGGAACCCAGCCCTGCTCCCGCACCCGCGCCAGCGGATATCGCCCTGGAAGAGAAGGAAAAGCAACGGGCTGAAGAGGAGCAACGCCGACAGGAGGCGTTGCGCAAGGAGGAGGCCCGCAAGGAGGAGCAGCGCCAGGAAGAGCAACGTCGCCTGGAGGCTCAACGCCAGGAGGAAGAGCAGGTGCGTCGGCTCCAGGAAGAACGGGCTGAAAAGGAGCGAATCGAGCAGCTCAGACAAGGACTTGCCCGCAGACAGCAGGAACAGGAGCAGGCCCGGCAGGCCCAGGCTGCCCAGGCCCAGACGGAAGCCCAGATGCGCGCGCAACAGGAAGTGCTACAGCGTCGCAACGTCCTGGTGGAGGATTTTCGGCAACGCATCCAGGTCAAGATTCAGAACAATGTGCGCACACCCCAGAACCTCAGTGGCAATCCGGAGGCCGTGTTCAAGGTAGTACTGTTGGCCAATGGTGAGGTGCGCAGTACCGAGCTGGTGAAGTCCAGCGGCAACTCCGCCTACGACCTGGAGGTGGAACGGGCCATCCTCAAGTCCTCCCCCTTGCCACTGCCCGACGAGAAAGAGGCGGCCGCGCCTTTTCGTAGCGGCCTGATATTGAAATTCCGCCCCCAATGAGCAGGACCAACGAGTGGTCCTGGGACCGGCGAAAAGGGTAAGATTACCCAAGTCTGAAAGCCTTGCCTATGTTTCTGCGTTTATTTCTTGCCTTTGTCTTCGCCCTCACGGTCCTGCCGGCCCGGGCCCAGATGACCATCGAAATCGTCGGCGGTGGCGCCAGCAACAAGATCCCCATCGCCGTCTTGCCCTTCCGCCTGCAACAGGCGGATGGCTTGAATCCGGGTGATGTGATCACCAGTGACCTGGGGGGTAGCGGTTATTTCCGCATGCTGGATCTGCAAGGGGCGGTCTCGCCGGCGGATGCGGAAGCCCTGCCCCTGTCGGACTGGAAAAACCGGGGCGCAGATGCTGTGGTCATGGGCCAGGTCATGCCCAGCCAGGGGGGGCGCATGGAAGTGCGTTTCTGGCTTTATGACACGGTGCGTCGGGCCCAGCTTGCCGCCCTGTCCTACACCACCACCGCCACCGGTGTGCGCATGGTGGCCCATAAGATCGCGGATCTGGTGCACGAAAAGCTCTTGGGTGAGCCGGGGGCCTATTCCGGCCGTATCGCCTACATCCTCAAGCGCGGCAAGCGCTTCGAACTGCAGGTGGCCGATGCCGACAGTCAGAACGCCATTACCGTGGCCGCCTCCCCCGAACCCCTGATCTCTCCGGCCTGGTCTCCGGATGGCCACAAACTGGCCTATGTCTCCTTCGAAGACAAAAAGCCCGTGGTATATGTGCAGAACCTGGCGGATGGCAGCCGCCGGGCCGTAGCCAGGTTCCGCGGCTCCAACTCTGCGCCGGCCTGGTCCCCGGATGGTCGCCAGCTGGCGGTGACCCTGTCCAAGGATGATACCTCCCAAATCTATCTGTTGGACCCGGACACGGGCGAGGTGAAACGTTTCACCCGGGGCGGCGCCCTGGATACCGAGCCAATCTTCAGCCCGGATGGGCGCTGGCTGTATTTCACCTCCAACCGAGGCGGTTCCCCCCAGATTTATCGGGCCTCGCTGACGGGCAATGAGATCAGCCGTGTCACTTTCGAGGGGGGATACAATGTGTCGCCAAGCCTGTCTCCGGATGGCAAGATGATGACCTTCATACATCGCCGCGAAGGTCGTTTTCGGGTTGCGGTCATGGACCTGGGTAGTCGCCAGATGCAGGTATTGACGGATTCCGCCTTTGATGAGTCCCCCAGTTTTGCCGCCAATGGGCGTTCGATCCTGTATGCAACCCTGGTCAATGGCCGTGGTGTGCTGGCCACGGTGAGCGTGGATGGCCGGGTTCGTCAACGCCTGTCCCAAAGTGGCGATCTGCGGGAGCCGGCCTGGGCGAAGTAGACAACCCGGGATACTGTCATTGCATAAAGGAGCGTTCATGAAACATTCAGTCCTAGCCCTGTTCCTGATCGCCCTGCTGGCCGGATGTGCCAGCGAGCCATCCCAGGATGCAGCCATCGAGGATCGCAGTATCCCCACCCGCAGCGCAACGGAGACCAAGGGTGCCACTGACCCTGGCTACATCCTGACCCGTCCCATAGAT